>JBNLFC010000093.1:0-10339 GCA_050305335.1 Leptospirales bacterium | reverse complement strand
GATACCCGTTCTCAGCCACTGGGGGACCTGAAAAAGAATGTAACAATCGGCCTGAATCTCTACTCCCAGATGGGAATGCTGGAAGTAAACATTGCATTTACCTGACCTGTTCGCAGCCCTGGTTGGCTACCCACCCCCCAGGGCCTACGGACCCACACGGCCCCGGGCCACACTTTTACTTTTTTCTTGCCGTTCCGTTGAATCTACCGCCTGCCATCTTGACCGATCCTGATGAGTTTTGTTTATTGAGAATGAATCTCAATTTTATTGACACGTTACAGCGGTATGGAAAAATGGACTTATATATGGGTATGGAAGCGGTAGTTACTGGAGGAATTGTACTGGCCGCCCTCTTCTATCTTGGGTGGCGGTTTTATCGAACTCTTTTGCGACCCACAAAAAAAGGGCAATGTGCTTTCGATTGCCATTGTGCCAGGGGAGTTCCAGGATCCATCAGGAGAGATGTATGACTGTTGCAGATATGAAACCAGGCCAGCGAGCCAGAATTCTGGGTTATGCGGAGCCTGAGGAGTCTATGAATCGTCTTGGTGAACTGGGACTGATTACAGGACAGGAGATATCATTTCTGCGAATAGCGCCTCTGGGAGACCCACTGGAGGTAAAAGTAATGCATTACCATCTTTCCATACGCAAAAAAGAGGCAGGGAATATTCGTTGTGAATTGATCGAGCAATGACCTGGCAACTCAGTCTTAGCAATATGCAAATTTCTTCAAAACTCAGCCAAATTCTTGAACGTTCAGTGAATAGCTTGTTCCAGCGGAACAACAACTCGAAGGAAGGGGCCGGGGGGACTGCAAAGAATCCAGTGATTGCGTTACTCGGCAACCCAAACACTGGTAAGACTACCGTATTTAATGCTCTGTGCGGTACAAGACAGAAGACCGGTAACTTCCCGGGAGTCACTGTTGAAAAGAAGACCGGTTTTCTCGCTCTTTCTCCTGGAGAGACCGAATATAGCTCATCCATATCGGGCGAAACCAGCTCCCCTAACGCTGCACTTGTGGAAGTCATAGATCTTCCCGGGCTTTACAGTCTCAAAGCAGGATCACCCGATGAAGATGTAGCAGCAGATGTGGCAATGGGACGCGTGGACGGCACCAATCGTCCCGATGCTATTGTATTCATACTGGACGCTACCAACCTGAAGAGAAACCTCTATCTCTTTTCTCAAGTGGCGGAAATGAAATTTCCTATGGTTGTGGCATTAACCATGACTGATCTGCTTGCATCCAGAAAGATTGAACTGGATCTTCCTGCTCTGGAGGAAGCCCTGGGAGTTCCCGTCCTTCCTATTGTTGGTAGAAATCAGGACCAGGTGAGTCAGCTGAAAAAAGCCATTGGAGAGATGCTCCACACGAAACGTCATCCCGAGATTGAAATTGGATTTCCACCGCAACTGGAAACGATCGTTGATCGCCTCTCGAAGGTCCTCAACCTTTACATTCCCGTGAGCCATTTCG
Organism: Leptospirales bacterium; assembly: GCA_050305335.1. GTDB lineage: Bacteria > Spirochaetota > Leptospiria > Leptospirales > Leptonemataceae > JBNLFC01. The sequence goes on along the minus strand of JBNLFC010000093.1, from coordinate 8,856 downwards.
AAGTCAGAGAAATGCTTTTTTTTAAAGATTATCTACTTCTTGAACACTTTTTTTCTTTTCCAGACGCCATGGCAGCCATTGAGTCGGAACGTCGTGCAGTGAAAGATCTGGGTTACGATTCAACCCTCATTGCTTTTCGTCGATATCGCTGGGCCGACGGAAAGATGTCCGCATGCGAAAAGCGAACCGAAGGTGAGAGCAATCGTATTTCGCAAAAAATCGATGCTTTTTTAACTCATCGGTTTTTCGGCCTCATTGCCTTTGTTGGTATAATGTATCTGGTTTTTCAATCCATCTATACTTACGCCTCTCCGCTTATGGATTTGATAGAGTATCTATTCGATAGCCTGGGCACCCTGGCCGGCAGTCATTTACAATCGACTCCCATCCTGCGTTCCCTGGTGGTGGATGGTCTCATTTCGGGCGTGGGATCGGTGGTTGTTTTTGTTCCGCAGATTGCGGTTTTGTTCCTTTTTATTGCTATTCTTGAAGATAGTGGATATTTAGCAAGGGCTGCCTTTTTAATGGACAGACTTTTGAGCTGGAGCGGGTTAAACGGAAGGGCGTTCATCCCCATGCTCTCCAGTTTTGCGTGTGCCATTCCCGGCGTTATGGCTACGAGAATTATGCCTGATCCTCGTGCCCGTTTAACCACCACGCTCATTGCTCCGCTCATGTCCTGTTCTGCCAGATTGCCCGTTTACATTCTTTTTATAGGTGCATTCATAGAACCTTATTATGGAGCGGGATGGGCCGCTTTCTCTCTTTTCGCCATGCACGCCCTGGGAATCATTATTTCATTGCCTATCGCTTTTTTCATAAACCGGGGAATCCTCAGAGCTCCTGCACTTCCTTTTTTACTGGAGATTCCTCCCTATCGTTTACCGCAATTATTTAATGTTTTTTACAGGGTGTACGAAGCATCCAGAAGCTTTCTGTTGAAGGCCGGTTCCGTTATTTTTGCACTTTCCATAGTAATCTGGTTTTTAAGCTATTTTCCCCACCCTCCGTCTGTGGAAAAACAGGTTCGCCAGGAATACGAGGAAGTCGAAAACGTTTACGCTCCGGCGGACCCTGCAGACATTCAACGCAGGATCAATGCAGCATATCTGGAGCAGAGTGTCCTGGGGCGAGCGGGAAAGGCAATCTCACCTCTATTTCAGCCTCTAGGCTTCGACTGGAGGATTTCCATTGGTATCTTGAGCGCTTTTCCGGCCCGGGAGGTGATTGTCAGCACCCTGGGAATAATTTTTAGTTCCGGAGATGAATCGGGAGAAAGCCTGAAGGATCATTTACGAAATGCAAAACATCCGGATGGATCACGGCTCTATACGCCTCTCACAGCCATTACGCTGATGGTCTTTTTTGCACTATCCAGCCAGTGTATGAGCACATTAGCCATCGTTCGCAAAGAGTTGAATAGCTGGAAGTGGCCTCTATTCCTTTTCACTTATATGACTCTGCTCGCATATGGCCTTGCATTGCTTGTCAATACAGTCGGTTCTCATATTTAAACATATGTAGAACCATCAATCTGCTATGTTATAATAGATAACCAATTTCATCAGGTGTGAAAGGGGGAGGATGTGTCCCACCCACTCCACACGCAATGGTGGAATGAGTGAGATGGTTGCGGAAGCCTGCGCTGCAGGCCAGGGTTATCGTTTGGAGAATTGAGTTCCGCGACGTGCTTTTCGAAAACCGTATTTTTTTCTTTCCACCATACGTGGATCCCGGGTGAACATTCCAAGTTTCTTAAGCTCCGGTCTAATGGAGGCGTTTTCTTTTAAAAGAGCCCTTGCAATAGCCAGTCGAACCGCACCGGCCTGTCCATTTATGCCTCCGCCGGTAACTGTGGCCACAACATCAAACTTTTCTCGATTGCCTGAAACTGTCAGACCTTCCAGTGCCCAGGTAAGCATTCTTGGTACTGTAAAGTATTTCTCCACTTCTCGACCGTTGATCAGAAACTTTCCATTGCCCGCTTTGAGCGCTATGCGTGCAATAGCGCTCTTTCTACGGCCTACGGTCTGATTGTATTTTTTCATGCTCATAATTTATTATTTCCTTTAATGGCTGGTCTATTACTTAAATTTTATTTCAATGGGACGCGGTTTTTGAGCGCTATGAGTATGCTCTTCCCCTGCAAAAACGCGCAGATTGTTAATGAGTTTGCGTCCCAGGGGGCCTTTGGGTAGCATTCGCTTAACAGCAGCCTGGAGCGCGAATGTAGGATCACCTTCCATTTTTTCCCGCAGAGTGGCTTTGCGTAGCCCACCCGGATACAGGGTATGAGAATAGTAGACCTTCTGATCCATTTTTCCTCTCCCACTTACCTGAATATCTTGCGCGTTGATGACTACAATATGGTCTCCAATCTCCTGATGAAAAGAGACTGCGGGTTTATGTTTTCCCCGGAGCATATAGGCAAGTCTGGTGGCAAGTCGGCCCAGGTTCATCCCTTTTGCATCCACAAGGAGCCATTCGCTTTTTATATCTTCATTTCGCACAAAGGGAGTCCTCTGGGCGGGCAACAGGTTACTCATTTTATACCACCGGTAAAAGCTAAAAATTGCACAGATTGGCCAACATCAGGCCGGGAGGGGAAATTTCTCCCGAAACGACGGATTCCCCTCGATTCGGGTCATTTTTTTGGAAAATGGGTACAGGGTCAAGAGAATTCATTTCTGCTCCGTCTCTTTCTGGAGAGCTTCCCGTCGGTTGCGTAGATCATGCAACTCCCCCAGCAAAGCCATGAGTTCCATCCGCATCTGGTGAGGGTCACCGGAGAGGGTCGGATTTTTAATGTTCTCCAGCTCCAGAATACGCTTCTCAATTTCAGCAATTCTCTTTTCGGTTTCGCTATATCCACTGCGCAGGCTGTCTATACCCTGCTGATTTGTCTGGATCAATAGCTTTAGATCGACCATCTTCAGATTCAGGGCTGCCACTCTCTCCTCAAGAGCCCGAAAGTCCTCGGTGGCGGTTGTGGCCCCGGAATCCCTTGCCGCTTTTTTTGCCGCAAGTTTCCGGGACAGTGTGGCATATTCGGTTTCCAGCAGTTTTAGCTTCTCCATCAACGAAGAGTACGTTGATTGGAGCCTTTCATTCTCTGCTCCTTTGCCCCCTGATCTTTTTTTATTTTCCATTGTTTCATTTCCCTCTTAAAAGATAGAGCGGTTCCCAAACCCAATCCATGGTTGTTTGCGCGAATGTCTCAATTTCGCATTGTGTCCTTCCTGGAACCGGTCTTATATGGGCGATGAGCCATCGATATACTTTTTCTTTGCCTTCAGGTGCTCCCGGTAGGTCCTGGTGAAGTGATGGGTGCCTTCCGGCGTCAGCACAAAAAAGAGGTAGTCATTTTTTTCCGGATGGAAGGCTGCATAGAGCGCTTTGCGCCCGGGGTTGGATATGGGACCGGGAGGTAACCCTTTATATTTGTAAGTATTGTAAGGGGAGTCGATCTCAAGATCTTTTAAATAGACTTTTTTCTTAAATTTATCGAAAAGATACTGTACTGTAGGATCCGCCTGAAGCTTCATTCCTTTTCTCAGACGATTCAAATACACACCTGCCATGATCGGAAGTTCGTCGGGGTTCACGGCTTCTCTTTCAATGATAGAAGCGAGAATAACCGCTTTATAAATATCATTCCGGGATAGGGAATCCGATGGTTGAACCTCTTGAATCATAGAGAAGGAATGGCGAAGCATAGCTTCCTGGATTTTTTCGGCAGGGTAACGGACTGGAATTGAGTATGTCTCGGGAAAGAGAAATCCTTCGGTGGATGATCCTGGAATCTGATATTTGTTTAAAATTGCAGGATCACGCGTTAATTGTAGAAAGGCCTCTTTGCTTTCCACCAATCCTCTGTCTGCCAGCAACTGGGCGATCTGGCGATTGGTCCAGCCTTCGGGGATTGTAAAAGAGACCATTTTGATACGCCCTTCTGTCAATGTGCGCGCGATGTCCAGCATGGACATTCCATCGTTCAATTCATAGTAACCAGCCTTCAGTGAAGAGGAGCGAAAGGTGATCCGCAGCAATAATCTAAAAAGTTCCGGATCCTGAATCAGTTTTTCCTGCACAAGATCCTTTGCAATCCTGTGCGGCCCGACTCCTGCAGGCACTTCGAAATCCACCTGTCTGGAACCGTCGCCAGGTTTCTGGCCGAAAAGATAATAGATGCTTGCAAGGGATATAAGTAATCCCGATGCAACCAGAGTTGCCGCTATCCTCAGCTGGAAAGGGCGAATTGAACTTTTTCCCATTTTGTTGATCTTGATCCAATCTATATTTCGTAGCAAGCTGCTAATCTTCTTCGTCCATATCCGGAGTTTCATCCATGGTGGAATGAATGTGTGAGGTATCCTGCTTTCCGGACAGTACTTTGAAAAGTGACCAGCCAAAAAAAAGCGTTACGCCTGATACAGATATGATCATTGCTATCCAGCCGCCTATCGTCATAGAAAGTTGCCTCCAGAAAAACTGCAATCGATAATATTTGAGCCTGCTACCTTTCCCCGGAAGGCGTTTTCTCCAGTTGGTTCCAGCGTTTTGCCGCAGTCATGATTAAAACAGTGAAGAAAAAGGTCATCAACAGAATGAATCCAATGCTGACTCTCGTAACGGTATCGTGCTGAATCCTCTCGATATACTCCGGTGTTTTTTGGTAGGCCCAGAAAAGAAAGATGATCACCAGATAAAGCGGTGAAATATATTTCAGAACAAAGCGAAACCAGTGAGGAAGTTGAATCATAGATCCAACATTTGCCTCTCTAATCAGTTTCCCGGCGCCAAAAATGTACGCGATTGTGAATATTTCAATCGTAGCAAGAACATAAATTAAAAATGATCCTATCCAGAAATCAAAGGTATCCAGCGCCACCAGGTCTTTTGAAAAAAAGGCGATGAAGAGGGAGCCCACCGTGGTGATCAGCCCGAGAAGAGCGACACTGGCTTTTCGCCCTGTACCCAGACCCTCTTCAAAAAAAGCTATGGCCGGTTGCAACATGGAGATAGAGCTGGTAATGGCCGCAATGAACAGCAGGAAAAACCAGACAAAACCGAACAGTCTACCCATGGGCATATGTTCAAAGACCATAGGCAGCGTAATGAACCCCAGTTGAAATGTGCCCCCACCGGTTGCAGATGGTCCGAGAAAAATAAATGCGGCCGGGATGGTGATCAATCCGCCAAGGGCTACTTCTGCGAATACGTTACCGGCAGCGGATGTTGTGCCTGATAGGACCACATCATCATCTTTTTTCAGATAACTGGCGTAGGTCATGATGATTCCGAATCCTACAGAGAGAGAAAAAAAGACCTGCCCCGCGGCCTCCAGCCACATCTGGGCGTTCATCAAAGAGGTGACCATGCCAGCGTGCTCCGTATGGGGATTCCACATAAAGCCGAGTCCATTGAGGACATTTCTTTCAGGCAGGGCAGGATCGGGAGTACCAAGTGTCATAACGCGCACAAGCACCAGCAGGGCGCTCAAAAAAAGGAGAGGTATTCCTAATCTGGTGACCAGCTCGACACCTTTCTGGATACCTCGATAGATAATGGTGAAGTTGAGAAGCGAAACGGCGAGCAAGAAGAAAAACGCGGGAGAATTCCCCGAAAAAAGTGCACCATGGGCTGATTTCCCTGTGAAACTGTTGAAAAAGTTCATGTAAGATTCCGGATTATGGCCAAGATCCAACCCCCCCGTCAGGTACTGCATCGCATAGTAGAGACACCATGACTCAATGTAGACGTAGTACATATAGATCCCGATCGGTATGATCAACCCAAGTATGCCAAAATAGGGGGCGATTCTGTGGTTCCAGAGGGAGCGAAAGATTCCAGGCGAAGAGTTGAATCCGCGAATTCCTCCATAGCGGCCTGCCGCCCATTCAATCCATGCGATGGGCACCCCCAGAAGGACCAGAGCGGTGAAATAGGGAATCATGAATGTTCCACCTTCGTATTTCGCCGCCAGGCCGGGGAATCTCAAGAAATTGCCAAGACCAATGGCGCTTCCCATGACGGCGAAGATTACACCCAGTCTGGATCCCCATTGTTCTGCCTTTTTTCCCCTGTTCGCTGGCATGCTTCCTCCTTGCGAAAGCGATGAATTTGGAAAAGTCTCACTTGAACTCATCCCGAATGCATTCATAGATTCGTGGACAGCTCCCTTTTCACTACAGAAAAGATTCCAGGTTGTGTCGGTCAAGAGCTTAACCCCTTCGTTTCCTGGTCGGGACAAGCCACTCTCTTTGCTTTTATGACAGCTATTTGTTTAGTAGGCTTTCTTTGTCATCGTTAACCAATCGTCAAGAGGTGCGTTAAGGCTTCTGCAAAATGTAAAAAAGAGTCTTAAAATGCGGATGGATTTGGACGTTTTAATACGATTAACGATTCTTTCGCTTAAAAAAATGCAATAAAATGCCTTTCGCGCAAAAATTTATTGACGTAAGAGAAAATTAATCATTCATAATTTATACGATAACGGATCTAATTGAGGATTTCATGTTATATGCATCCGTGAGTTGCCCGAATCTGCGATACCATGTTTTTACGTTTCGTATCAAGTGATGCTTTTTTCTGTAAGAAAACGTTTTCATTTGTAATGAAGCTTATATACCGTTTTTCCGGACTGCAAATTAGGGCGATTTATGAAGCTCGTTCTGGATGTCAGGATGACTCAATGGTCTTTTAATATTTTACAGTCCATCCTTTGAACAGGGCATGGTAAGGGAGTGTGCATGAATTGGTCTGATTTAACACCGCGACAGATGGCTCAGGTTGAGAGTGAATATCGCTCAGGTCGTGAACCGGGTGAAATCGCACCGAGGTTTGGTTTGAAACCGAAGCAGGTTTCAGATCAGGCATATCGAAAGAACTGGGCGAAGCCCGGGCGAAAGAGTCGGTCATCGTCGAGTCGGTCATCCACAAAGGCAAAAAAAGGCAAAAAAAGTAGCGCCCGCTCTGCAAGCGCGAAGCGACGCAGTCGTTGAACACCTACAAACTCATCTCAAAAGCTCTCTCTGGCGTTGAGATGAGTATAACTCACATCAATAGCTGGCATAGCTTCCGTTAAAAAAACGTATTCAGAGCGATGAAAAGCAACCTGGTCAGCTTGAGACTCTTTCTCAAAGCATAAATATGGTTGTCATTTAGCATCATCCTTGAAAGCCTGATATGGTGGGGTTTTTCGTCTCATGAAAAAGTTTGTCAGCGGTCTAATTTTTTTCATACTCTTATCAGGTGTCGGATGCAAATCCACGGAAAAGCCGGGTGATGTGGGAGAAAGAGAAACTACTTCTGCACCCGGAGAAGAGACTTACGGCCAATCCTACCTCGGTATAATTTTTATTGAACACCCCAGGGGAGTGCGTGTGGTCAATGTGCTTCCCAATAGCCCTGCCCAAAAGAGTGGTATTCGTGGAGGGGATGTTATTCTATCCCTGGATGGAGACCGGCTTTCAGGGCAATTCGCTCTCCGTGCAATCATACGCAAACTGAAACCAGGCAGCGAGGTTAAAATTGAGTTATTGCGGGATGGTGACATTTTAAAAACTGTCACCGCAACAGTTGAGACTTTGCCGCCTGGAATGGAAACCGGCTCAGAATGATTGCTTTCATCCCGGTAGCTGCAAAATCACTGACTTAATTGGGTTCTTTCTGTTCATTTCCTCACTGAAGAGAGACTCCAGTAAGAAAATTAGAGCGCTTTCTTCCGCAGATCCGACAGATGAAGATTTGCGATTTTTGAACTGGTGTAAGAAAAGTCCCATTAAAAGTGCAATCCCTGTTCCCGCTGCCTGGCTATCCAGATGAGACTTTATAATCCCCTGGTTCTGATCCTGCTGGATGACTCGATTCCAGAATTCGATTTCCTGTATCATTCTCTCTGCTACTCTTTTTTTTAGCTTTTTTCCTGGCAGGTTTTTATCCTGAGCAAGTGCATAGGTGAGAAACGCCACATGCCAGTTTCGTAGCCCGATCAGTGTTGATACGACCTGTACTGTACGGACAGTTTCGGAGGGATGCTTGGTGCTATTTCGCCACTTCTCAATTTCCTCGGAAAAGCGGTCTGATTCTAAGGAATAGTTTAGAACATCCAGTATACACTCTTCCAGAGAGTTCCAGTAGTTGTAGAAAGCGCCCCGGGTGAGGTTGGCCCGTTTGACTATATCGCAAACGCTGGTTTGATGATAGCCTTTTTCCGATAGTTCATAAATGGCTGCCTGGCGAATTTTTTCAAGAGTTCGTTCCCCCTTTAAATACCTGGCATAGATTCTCTCCGATTTTGTTGACTCTCTTGTCCCGGTAGACAACGTTCGCTTCGTTTTATGCCTTGCCATAAGTCACTGACCGTTTCCTGTATCAAATATACTCTTTCCCGAATAGAATGCCGTCTCTTCAAAATTACATTGAAAGCAGATCTCTGCACTCCAGAGGAATCCAGAGATAGGATAGCTCCGGATGCGGGATCACCAAAGGTGATTGTTGTATCTTGTATTTATGGCTCTCAACAGCGCTCTTGTCTCTGAGCTGCTGGAGATTCCAATTAGTGGTAAAATACAACTGATTCACAGGCCTGATTTTCTATACTTGTATTTCCTGGTCAAGACTCTATGCGAAAAAACAGAAAAAGATGATCGACGCGGGATCTTTTTATTCCGAAATAATACTAATTTAAGGAGCAATAAAACCTGGTATGCTAAGGGATTACACGACCCCCATAATTGATATTACCTACGAAGATTGCGTGGATCTTTTCTCTCTTGCCTGCAGGGAAGACGCACCCCTGGGGGATATAACGTCGGAGGCAATTTTCACACCCGGAGAAAAAGGGATGGGGAA
>JBNLFC010000092.1:0-10344 GCA_050305335.1 Leptospirales bacterium | reverse complement strand
GGAGTGCCATAACGCCTGCCACGGTGTATGCTACGGCCAGACGTTTAGGAATCTGTCTCTTTTGCCAGAAGGCGATGTTTTCTTCCATAGCCACCAGGCAGTTTTCGCGATCATATTTACCTGCATACGCACCTGCCAGAGAGAGCCAGCAATTCTCTTGAATGGATGCATAGCGGTTCTGGTTCAACTCCATAGTCTTCTGTAAAAGTGGAATGGAGTCGTCAAAGCGCTCCAGGGTATTCAGAATATAGCCTCTGATAGAGAGAGCGTAATAGTAAAAATAGATCAGCAATGGATCCGAAGGTGGACCTGATTCAAAAAGAGCGATGGCCTGCTCCATATTCGCAAGTGCCAGATTGGCATCCGACCCGCTATTCATAGCAAAAACAGAGCTACAGAAAAAAACAGAAGCTTGCAAAGAGGGAGAGTGGGAAGCAGCAAGCTCCATGGCGTTTGCAATTTGCTGACGGCCATGCTCCACATCTCCTCCGTACTCCATAGATCCCACAAAGGCCAGGTAGAGTGGATAGAATTCTGAAGATTCCAGGGGTACAGCGTCCAGTGCCTCAAGGAGCCACCCGGGCATCTCCACATCTACCATCATCATAGTCAGCAAAGCTAGAATCAGTGCAGGGCAGCGGAGCTCAGCGATCATTTCCTCTTTCAACAATTCTTCCAGACTGGAAAATGTTTCGTCATACGTTCCGCAAGAAAAGAGCTCCATGGCTCTCATATATTTTTCACTTCCTGGCATATTCACGAGAAAAAAAGAAGGCGCATAGGAATCATAGAAGATTTTCCAAACCCTCCTCTTTCGTAAAATCTTTGAGCTCGCGTATTGCCAGAATCGGTCAACAATGTAATACGCCGGCTGCCATCCCTTTTTGCAAGGCAAATCGCCTCCTCCAGAAGTCTCTGACCAATCGTCAGGCCTCTTGCTTTTTGTTGGACAATCATATCTTCTAGAATAGCCACTTTTCCCCCGAGGGCGGTGCTGATCATGTATTGCAGTGTTACCATGCCAACAATCTCTCCATGGAGCTCTGCTTTGAGTATTCTGGCATTGCTGGTGTCGATCATCTCTTTGAGAGCAGATTCTTGCAAAACACGGTCAGAAATGAATTCAACCTCTTGCGAAAAAAGTGTATGCAGTAAATTGCATAGATGGGGAATGTCGTCAAGAGAGGCTTGGGATATCTTCACGTTATGCATATTTTGTGTTAGAATTGATCCTTATGAGAAATGGCACTATTTTTTCTCTTCATACCAGACCGCATCTACGCGCTAATGTCAAGGAACTTACTGGTTGTTAAAATACGGTACATGGTTTTGAGAACGCCGAAAGCAAAATTATTGACATAAATCATTTAACTTATTTGTATCATAACATTGATGAAACAAATTTTATTTATAACCTTTGAGCAAAAGGCCCTCTACCTTCCTGCAAAAAATGTGCTCCGGGTTGAAATGAACTACAGGCCCATCAATTGGATCTTTTTTCTATTGATCCTGGCTGCAATTTTCTTCTACTTTGATCCTTTCCAATCGTTGCGCTTCATATCAGATTCCATGATGCTGGTTACCAATTTCAATCTCTATCTTTCCCTTTTTATCGGAGCACCCGGTCTCGTGTTACTGATCAATACCATCAGAGAATCTCTCGTACGCTATCCAATGATCATAAATGGTCGAAATTCCACTCTAACGGTAGGCGGAAAGCGTTATCCTTTTTCGGAAGTCACAGATATTTTTGCTACTTCCGGTAGATTTTCATCTCGTAAGCGCATCTATTCTCTTTTCGTGGTGATTGCTGAACAGGAGATACTGATCTGTAGTACCTTTGGCGAAGGGAAGGTGCGGAATTTATTAGACTTAGAAAAACGAATGAAAGAAACCATCTTTATCAGGAGACAGGTCGACGGAGAAGGAATGCGCAAAAGGATGGATTTCTCGCTGGATGAGCTTCGTTTACATCTGGCATTTCCGGTTATCGGCTCCACTCTCAGCATCGTTGCCTGGCTCTTTTTTCCGGAATATCAAATCACCCACCTGAGCAGTGATTCAGGAATCCATATATGGTATCTGGGAGTATGTCTTATTTATACAGGTTTTTTGCATGCAATGGGTTACCCGGTAACCAGTATGATCGTTAGCAAAAGCAAACCAAAAGCATTAGTAGCAATCATTGTATTTTTTATACCAATTGGACTATATTTTCTTTTTTGAAAACACTATCGGACATTTTAACAATGCGGTACTCTTATGGAATCATTTGAAGGCACCTCCGATGCGTGGAAGCTTTTTCCACCAGGAGAAGATGAGTCACTTCGTCGCCAACAGATCCACCGATTTAAGGCGACTTTACTATACGATGATATAGGATGGATCGATGTTCCTGTTGTGCATCTGGAAGGCGCTTTTCTGGAAAATGAAGACTTCTCATATGTTCATTTTGAAAACGGTTGCCTGGATGCTTCCAATTTTTGCGGCACAGACTTCAGTTTTGCCAGTCTTCGTGGTGCCAGTCTGAAAGACGCCTTTTTGAACAGAGCTGATTTTTCGAAAGCAAATTTACAGAAAGCCATTTTGTCCAGGGCTCAATTAAGAAACGCCTTTCTCACCGGTGCCAGACTGGAAGATGCGATTCTGGACGAGTGTGATTTAAGTGCTGCGTATTTCTGCCAGGCCCGCCTGCATGATGCATCTTTTCAGAGAGCCCTTTTGCTGGATTCACGACTCGAGAATGCTGCTTTTCGCAGAGCCAACCTGAAACAGGCAAATTTATCACGCGCGGTTTGCACACACTGTGATTTTACGCGAGCCAATCTGGAAGGTGCAGATCTTTCGGAAACAGATTTGCGATTTGCAAATTTGACAGAATCAACGTTAAGCGGAGCTAATTTGCAGAACGCCATTCTTACCGGAGCGAATTTACAGAAAGCAAACCTCACAGGGGCGGATTTGCGCGGAGCCTTGATGCGACGCGCAGATGTTCAGGAGGCTATCATTAATCCAGATGACCTGCAAGGAGTCGTCTGGATTAATGATGAAAATAAAGACCTCTCGCTGTATAGCAGGAAAGAATATACACCCGAATCAACAGATTACGGAACAGAGAGTAGCATTGAATGGGAGTTATCCGAAGAGGAAGTCCAGCGACTCACAACAATTTATCTACAGTTTAAACAGCGCTTTTCGGGCAACGACGACAGAGTTAAGATCGCCAGAGTTATCGAAAGCATAGGAAGAAATCTTATTCCACCAGAAAATTTTTCAGCTCAGGATGAAAGCGAACAGAGAAAAAGAAAGCAGAAGATGACACAGGCAGGTAAGCTTTTACTTTTCCTTTTGCAGAGAAGAGAACTTTATGATCTTGATATAGACAACATGGTGCAAAGCGATACGCTAACCGTCCGAGATTACTCCCCCGGCCTTCGGGCTATGGAATCCATCCTGATGCGAAGCGATAACCCGATGAAAGATATGCCTTCTGTCGATTTGCGGGGTTTTCTTCTGTTTCAAGGCCGATTTGAATATGCCAACCTGAGGGGAGCAAAATTACAGTATGTGCGTGGAACCAGACTGTCATTGAATGGAAGCAATTTACAGGGAGCAAATCTGGACCTGGCCTGTTTGTATGATGCTTCACTCAATCAAACAAACTTTGCAAAGGCAAGCCTGCGGAAGGCTAACTTGCATTATGCAAAAATCATCAAAGCCAATTTTGAAGGAGCCGATCTTGGGCAGGCGGATCTCCGATCCGCCCATGGCCAGCTGACGAATTTCAATTTTGCCAGCATGCAAATGGCAAAACTCATCCGCGCCTCTATCGAAGATGCCCGATTCTTTCGTACAAATCTGGAAATGGCCAACCTTTCCGGAAGCAAGCTGGAACATGGGGTTTTTTGTGAAGCCAATCTGAAATGCTCTGATCTCCATCATGCATCCCTCGCCTACGCGGATTTTCGCAGAGCAGATCTCCAGCAAGCGAATTTGCTGGGAGCTTCGCTCACAGGGGCAGACCTGAGGGGTGCGAATTTAAATGGAGCTTTCCTGGCCAGAAGTGATCTAAAAGAGGCAATCTATCACGAGGAAGAGATCGGCGATATCCAGTGGATAGAGGAGGCGAGACGTGCAGCTTTCGTAAAAAACTGGGAAGAAACCAAGCACCTGGAGTGGATCCCGGATCTGGAGCTGGAGGAGTATAAAGCCATCCTCCCCCTGGTCGAAGATCCTGGAGCAGAGCGTGAAAAGCTGGAAACCAGATGGATGGAGTCAATTCGCAAGGAATCTTCTTTGCGCAAGGAGGGAATGCTCAACGAATCTTTGCTCCGACTTGAAATGAACGCAGAAGAGTATCTGATTCTAATGCACGAGGTGGGCGAGTCCCATCACAAGCACATGCATCTCCTTCCTCATTATGCAGTGGCCCGTTGTCCTTATTGCGGAAAGATCAACGCTGAAACACTCGACACCTATACACTCAAAGACTGGAACTTTCTGGAATATAGGACAGGAAGTTATATCGGTTTTCGGGAAACAGCCGACTATTGCGAGCATATGGTGTACACCCAGGCATTCATAAATTTCCATGGTCTGGTACCCACGGAATCAAGATCCGAAGTGAAGTCGCCTTTTGAGGTGATATCAGAAGCTCCCCATGTGATTCCATTTTTGCTTTCTCCGGATGTGGAGAGCCAGGCGGTGATTCACTCTCTACCAATTTGTCGCATTGAAAACTACACGTTTATTCCGCGTTACACGCTTTATCTGTTGACCCAGTTTTCCACGGAGGTGGATGAGTTGCAACGAAGGCTGCTTCCGCATATGGGAGACGAGAGATGGAGCAGTTTGTTGAGCCCCTTCGGCAGGACTACCGAGGAAAGACGCTCCTGGTGGGATCTTAACTTCTGGGTACGTCGACGGAAGCTTGCCTGGATAGAGCCTGATAATCAGAACATTGAATTGCGATCCGGATCTCCGGAAACTTTTCCTTACGGAAACATTGTGGGAAGAAGAGAACCCTATTCAGGCACTTACAAAAAGGGGCGATTCTATGAATCATAATCGGCTATCACTTTACTTACCAGCAAACGTACATCCACTGCATCATAAATCCTCAAATTCACCATATTTTGTCAGATGGCCTGCTACTGCATTGATCATCCATGGTGTATTAATGATTCTCTGCAAACGCCAGTATCGAGCCCGGTTCCTGGATTCTCTATACATCTGCTCCAGTTTAAGGTAAGCTACTATAAACCTGGCTCTGGCTTTCTCTTCGATAGGTTGCGGTTTTCCGGTGGAACCATCGGGAAGGATTTTCTGGTAAGTTTTTGCCAGCTTTGTGCTCTGTAGAATGTGTCTGGTTCCGCAACGCGGACAGGGAATTCCTTTGCCAGGAGGAATAATTGTAGAAAGTTTACACTGAATTTTACCGACATCAGTGTCCAGCATCTATTCCAGCTTGAATTTCTCCAGAGATTTTTCCATGCTATGGGCTATACCAGTCATGGTTGTCGAGTATTCGTTAATCTTGTTCAGGTCATTTAGAAACACTTTAATCTCGCTGAGAAGTGATATAATATTTCTGGATATCTCTTTTATGTCATCAGTCTGTTGGCCACTCTGTCTATGAAGGGCTTCAATGATCTCGTTCACCTTACTTGAGATGGAAATGATCTCCTTAATGGAGACGCCAATCTGCTGGGCTGATTTAAGTCCATCATTCATGAGCAGATTGCTTCTGGTCACAATTTCGGCAGCCTGTTTCGATTTATCCTGTATTTCCACAAGTTTTGCTGAGATCTCTCTGGTAGAGCCTGTGGTTACGTCCGTGAGTTTTCCAATTTCCGCCGCGACCACGGCAAAACCGTGTCCATGCTCGCCCGCCCTTGCTGCTTCAATGGACGCGTTCAAAGAAAGAAGACTGGTTTTGTCGGCTATGTCGTTGATCGCACCTATGATTTCATCAATTTCAATACTGTCTTTTTCAAGCTTGCCAATGATATGGCCCGCATTGACCATTTCCCGTGATATCTCTTCAATTTTTGAGACTGTTTCGGAAATGATAGCACCACCCTCCGACGCATAGCGGACGTTCATCATCGACCGTTCCGAGCTTTCCTGAATTGCGTTAGAACTTGCGATTATATCTTGCTGAATTTTCGCTATATAATTTTCAATATCATTGATCTGAGACGAGTGTCGGGTGATTCCTGAACTCAGTTTTTCGATGGATTCGCTGATATGAACAATGGATAACGATACAGATCCAGCACTCTCCCTCAATTCCCTGAATGAGTTTTTCAACATTCCCGTTGCATTGTTGTAGCCCGTAAAAAGCCTTAAGATCGTCTCGTCACCGCTTTGCTCATCAATGGACGCTGTGAGATTCCCCGATGCCATGGTTTCAATAGAATTGAGAATGCGGTCGACATTAACATTCAGGTATCTGCTATAGTTTTCCTTGTTCTCTTTCTCATTGTTTAGAACTTTCATGTAATAGTAAATTGCGATAAAAGTAACCATGGATACGGCAATGATATTCATGCCGAAAAAAAAGGTTGTGGCATCATGGGAAACCTTGTCCAACGCAAGTGAGTTGAAATAGCTATCAAAAAAAAGGGATATCAGGACCAGGGCCAGGTAAGAAAATATCCAGAAAATCGACCCCCTGGCACTCTGAAGTATAATGGACCCAAAAGGCGCCATAAGAGACCATAGCAGGACCGTCCCGCTGTTGTAGAAGCCACCCAGCACCCATTGAAGTAGCACGGGTATGGTCAGTATCATTATGAGTTGGACTATAAGAAGCACTCTGTAGGTCTTTAAGAAATAGTAAAACACAAGGGCCAGACCCACAACAACGGAAAATACCCACGGCAGGTACATGGCCTTATAGAGGCCAAAATACGCATAGATCCCACCCCACCCGAGACCTGCCATAGTACAGCCACTGCTTATAATGAGAAGGGCCGTAACTTTCCCGGAATCAACCTTTTCGTCCTTGTGCATCATGCAGCTTGCTTCTATCTAAGAGCAGGTCATAAAACCTCTCCACGGGTTCTACGACCTGCTCTAACTTTCCTTGATCTGGAAAGCCTGGTCATTTCGTTGAAACTGTCCAGTCATTATTAATTAAATAAAACGCTTTTTGATGAAAAGATGTGTATCAGCACTGAATAGAACAATTCGCTTGACTTCTTAAATAATTATCCAGGTTGAAAAAGAAAAATAAGTGGTAGCACAGAGCGAAAATGGCATATCATGTCAAAGCTTTGCCATTTCCATACGGTTTCGCCCATTTTTTTTGGCCCCGTAAAGCGCCTCATCTGCCATTTGAATCAATTCAGCAGCTTCACAAACACCGTTTTGCCGATACGTTGCAGCGCCAATGCTGATGGTGAGGTGAATCACTTTACCATTAACATGTATAGCCTCCTGGTTAATGACACCAAGCATTCTTTTTCCAATCATTTGTGCCTCTTCTATATCACAACAGGGCAGAACGATTAAAAACTCTTCTCCGCCATACCTTCCAACGGAGTCATAAGCTCTCACAACGGAAAGAAATCTGCGCGAAATTTCGCGCAAGACCTCATCGCCTGCAAGGTGACCGAAGGTATCGTTGATCTGCTTGAAATGGTCCAGATCGGCCATTATAAGACTGAAATTGCCATTTTCACGGTTTGCTCTTGCAAGTTCCCGCGTCACGGCAGAAATTATTTCTTCATGATTCCAGAGACCGGTAAGCGAGTCGTGGGTGGCTCTAACAACAAGCGCGTCTTGCGCTTCCAGAAGTTGGTTTTGCAATTCAAGGATTCTTCGTCCCGCCCGTAAACGCACTTTTAGTTCATTCGGTTTACAGGGCTTTATAAGATAATCGTCTGCTCCAGCCTCCATTCCTGCTACCAGATCTTCGTCCCGATCGTTGGAAGTTAAAAGCATAATATAAGTATAGCTTAGTTTTCTCTCAGCGCGGATTGTCCTGCATACATCCACTCCGTCAATTCCAGGCATAACCCAATCCAGGATCACAAGGCCCGGTGCTCCTTCTGTTCTCAGGACATCCAGCGCATCTTTCCCATTGCTCGTAGCAATGACCTCATATCCCCACTTTAAAAGCCGGGATTCAATAAGCCGCCTCGACACTGAGTCGTCATCTGCAATCAGGATTCTCACAGCTTTTATTTTCCGATAAATTGTTGCAGAGTCTCTATCAGTCGGTCCGTCTCTTCGGCAAGAATGGGAAAGGATGCTTTCGCATTCTCCAGCTCACTGTTTTTTCCCATCATTTCCAGTTTTAAAGCTGCTTCAAATACTCGATGGGCACCAAAATTGCTGGCCGCTCCTTTTAGAGAATGAGCGGATCGATTCAATTTATAGGCATCTTTTTGATCGATGGCATTTTGCATTTCGCTACGAAGCCTGGATGATTCTTCAACGAAGAGATCCACAACTTCTTTTAATAGCTCCACGTCTCCATCCACGCCAGCCATTGTTTTTCGGGCATCAAGGACCTCTTCCAAGTTCAGCTCTGTGTCAGACATAGATGTCTCCCCCTCGGTCTTTGGATTGGTGGACAAGAAACTATTGATTGCGCCGATCAATTCCTCCGACTTCAATGGCTTGGATAGATAACCATCCATACCTGCATTCAGGCACATTTCCCGATCTCCTTTCATGGCATGAGCCGTAAGCGCAATGATGGGAATATGCTGGCGTGTCTCTTTTTCTTTCTCGCGAATCCATGCGGTTGCCTCCAGGCCGCTCATTTCGGGCATCTGGATGTCCATCAAAATCAGATCGACCACCGGTTCGCTCTCTTTGGAAAGAAGATCGATCACGGCTTTTCCTGTTTCGGCTACCGTTATGTTGTATCCCCTTTTCTCCAGCATTTTTACGGCAATTTTTTGGTTAACACGATTATCTTCCGCAAGCAGAACCCTGACAGATCGTTTGTTTTCTTTCAATGTATACTTTGTAACCAGCGGAAGCTCTGTCTCTTCTGATTCCACTCTACCAAGAACCGTCATGATTGCATCCAGAAGGGAGGACTGCTTCACCGGTTTGGTCAGGTAGGCAGAAATGCCAAGCTCCCGACAGCGAGCCGAATCACCTCGAATTCCTGAAGAGGTAAGGGCAATCAAGGTAACTTTTTCCCTGTCCGGTCTTTTTCGGATTCGCTCAGCCAGTTCAAAACCATCCATTTTCGGCATATTGATATCAAGGATCGCAAGCCTGTACTGGCTTCCGCTCTCTTCGGCCCTGCTTACCTCTTCCAGCGCTGCTTCGCCTCCATCCACTGCCACCGGATTCATACGCCAGTTTTTTAACATCTCGCTCAAAATATGGCGATTGGTTGCGTTATCATCTACCACAAGCACTGGAAGGTTTTCCATATTGGATAGCTTTTCCGGAATGCGGCGAATAGGGACTCCTTTTTGAATTCCCAGAAAAGCAGTGAAGTGAAATGAACTTCCCCGGCCCTTTTCACTTTCCACCCAGATTCGGCCGCCCATTAATTCCACAAGGCGTGTCGATATAGTGAGTCCGAGTCCACTTCCCCCATATTGACGGGTGGTCGAGGAATCGGCCTGACTGAAAGAATCGAAGATCCTTTGCTGATTTTCCGGAGAAATTCCAATACCTGTGTCAGTAACGGTAACGTGCAAAAGAAGGTGATCTGAATCAACCGGTTCATGTTGAACCGACACCACAACCTCGCCCTGTCCGGTGAACTTAATTGCGTTTCCCACAAGATTGACAACTATCTGCCGCAGTCGTCCAGGATCTCCAATAACGTCGTCGGGCACATCAGGGAGCACTTCATAGGCCAGTTCCAACCCTTTTTCATCCGCACGATGAGTGAGGGTTTGCAAGGTGTTTCCCAGACTGTCACGCAATCCGAAATTTATATACTCAATATCCAGTTTTTGCGCTTCGATTTTGGAGAAGTCCAGAATATCATTGATGATAGTCATGAGAGCTTCGGCAGAAGATTTGATGGCGAGAATAAATTCCTGCTGTTCCAGGTTCAGGGGTGTATCCATCATCAGCTCCGCCATTCCCACAACACCATTCATGGGTGTGCGAATTTCATGGCTCATATTTGCCAGGAAATGTTCTTTAATGATGAGGGATTCTTCTGCTTTCTTTTTAGCTGCTTTCAAAGATTGTGCCATCAGCTTACGATCTGTAATATTTCTGGCTACAGCCTGAAAACCACTGATTTTTCCACCTTGAAATATTATTTTCACATTTTGACCCAACCATAATTCTTTACCATCAGCGTCTATGGCCGGGAATTCCATATAGGTGATGGGTATTCGGTTGTGTAAT
>JBNLFC010000091.1:0-10414 GCA_050305335.1 Leptospirales bacterium | reverse complement strand
AATGTTAAATAGTACGTATGAAAAATAATATGTAGATAAAAGTAATTTCATTCGATTATTGAACTACAGGAGTCAATTTGTATTGTAAAAGGCAGGCTACACGATCGCTGCTTTCATATCTTTTTTCATCATTTAGAGTTGAATGCATGCTCTGTAATCTCGGTTTCAGGTAATTCATGTAGTTCTGACTGCTACAGTTTTCCTGTATTACAAGCAATCGATCGAACGTATTCCAGCTCTTCACTTTGTACTCATCATCATTGATCACGCTGCCACTGCCCCATACGCTTTTTCGAAACAGTAGATCAAAATCCGTGGCTATAAATCTGCCTGAAGCGGTAGAATAGACGTTATGAAATGTATTTATAAGAATGTAATCATGATGCTTTTCAAGAACGCGGGCCAGCTCTCGGGGAGCCCGGAACAGATCGGAATTGGTACCGGTGAAGCATAATTCACGTGGCTCTCGATTCCAGAAGGGTCTGGCATAGAAAATGCTCACACCCGCTAGAAGCAATAGAAATGGCGTCAGGTTATGCAAAAAGAGGGACTTTATTAGCGGAATCTTACCTGTGTTGCGATAGTTGCCAAAACGAAGAAAAACCGCACCCGATAGAAGAACAAAAGCGGGAATCATATGATAAATATGCCGCAACTGCTTATTTCCGGTTAAAAATTCCATAATGGCGTATTGCAGAAGGGTAATAAAGAGGACTGCCACTACAGGATCATATTTGAGTCGAAGCAAGGAAAATTGAAAGCGATTTCCATTACCCGCCTCTTCTTGTTTCCATCTCTCATGATCCATCACAATTCTGCCAAAGGAAGTCTGGGCCAGATAGCCGGTAGGATCGCTCTTTCGCAAAACGATCAAAAACAGGGCATAGACCACAAATAGAAAAAAAAGTCCTGCAATGATGTATGCTATCCAGGAGGGATTGAAAACTGTAGAAAAAAAACTGACTATGTAATGGCGTTCCGCATCCTGACTATGCTGCTGGGAACCTAAAGCGCTCATCATTCGATCGGGATGGATGAACTGCCAGAAGAGAGAAGGAAAAATAGAATAACGAAAAAGTGAAGAAAAAGCTCGTGGAATGCGCTCGCCTGCAAACGTGGCATTTTTAAACAGATAGTATGAAAAATCAAAAAAATAGTAGATTAATGTAATAAAAAAGAGATTTTTAATACTCCTGGGTGTCAGTTTTTCATGCAGATGGAGTTGAAATTTTACATTGATATAGTTTAATAAATAGATTAATATCAAAAGCACTGCGGGCGCAAGCCGCCAGCGAAAGTATCGCCCGCGGAAAAGTGATTGGCCAAAATGGATATATTGTTTGAAATTGGTGGCAACTTCATATCCCAGAATAGAAAGAATCATCATCAGACCATATGGATATTTGGTGAAATAAAGGCCCAGTCCCGAGAAAATCATTGCAACTTTAACACCGCGACTCGGTTCGAAGACGTATCGTATGCGTTCGTTGTTGTCTTCCAGGGACTGAAACTGCTCTGGTAAAACTCTTCCCTGAATTCGATAAATTTCTGCATAAAATTGATACAGTACGTAAGTTTCTATCATCAAAAAGAACATGCCCTGAGTTTCCAGCATGGATGAAAAAGTATATGCGAAAAGCTCGTGCATGTTCAAAACGCCAAGCGTAGAAAAAATCCAGAGTACCAGTCCGCGGTTTCTTTCTCCTGTTACCGTTATGGCGAAGGGAAACATGGCCACAATCAGGGCGATGAAAAAGAACAGGGAAATGAAACTATCAGCCACGGTATTGGGTACACCACCGCGAAGCAAATGGACCACCATGGCAATGAAAGGACGAAGAGGAGGCCAGGTGGGGGCATCAATGAAAGGTTTTATTCCTTCCCACCAGTCGCCCCGATGAAAGGCGACCAGCTGGTCCATTACACCGATCAAACGAAGATTGGCATCCCAGGAGAGCACATCCAGATTGGGGCAGGAAGTAGTGTGCGTTAGCCAGAGCTGACCTGAAGCAACAAAAGCATAGATTGCGGTTAATACGCTAAACAGGAAAATAACAACAGAAAAGATGATTGTAAATGTATTTTTTTTTGTCATAATCGATCGTTAACTTTTAACGAAGCACTGCCATCAATAAGCGCCCCAGATCTTCCTCGTTTATCACTGTAATTTTTTTGAGATTTTGAAGCGCCTGTTCGGCACCGGGAGTCAATCGAGCTCCTGCTACGACAAATCCTTTGCTGACTTTTAATTCGTTCATTTGATTCTGCATATTTCGTAAAAAAATATCCGAAATCGGCTGATTGGCCCACTGTCGAATACTGAATAGCGCCTTTTCACTTTTTTCACTGATGTTGACCGCAATATAGTCCACTCCATCTTTGTCTCTTCTCGGAAGTCCTTTGATCTGTCGGAATCCTTGAGATTGAATGATGGCATTGGCTGCGTCTTGAAACCCTTTTTCCGATAGTGCATTAAATCTTTCAATCATCTCTGCGGGGTCAATTTTTTCTCGGGATGAGGCTCCCCCAACGCCTTCGCTTTTTTTATCCCGGCTGCTGGCGGAAATAACATCGAATCGATCTTCCATTCTTAACCCCGAAAGGGTATAAATGGCATCGGGAGGGAAGCGATTTCTCAACCATTCCGCCATCACGTTTCTGTAATCAAAGCCTCTGGGACTGATTTCGTCGGGAGTGGCAATTCCTTCTTCGACATCCATGCGGAAATCAGAAACACGTATAATTGTATCGTCCGTGGGATTTTGAAGTTCCAGTTCCATTAAGTGGTCGTTGGCTTTCTCCATATCACCAACTCGTATGGCTATGTAAGCAAGGGAGAGGCGGGCGTCATACTCTTCTTTCTTCCAGCCCTGATCCAGAGCAGTGGTGAGAGAGCGCATGGCGCAATCCAGGGCGGCTTTGTAGTTTTCAATCTGATAGTATACTGCTGCGCCCAGACGGTTTACTATGGAGATGACGCCTGGCTCTCTGGCCTGTTGTAGAAGAGTTCTTACCAGTTCCTCCGCCCGGTCATCTATCCCCGCGCGAAATGACTGCAAGGCTGTGAGAAACATAGTCGTGGTATCACCAGGGGATCTCTTCAGACCCTCCTCCATCTCCTGCAGCGCTTCTGGCTTTTTGAGCATGGCAAGGCCCACACCGCGGGCGATGCGATACACCGGGTTAGTGGGAACAATGGAGATCAAATCGCGAAAAAAACCCTCCGCCAGCTCGAATTCTCCCTGCCCGATTGACATAAATGCCAGGCGAGCCAGCGTCTCCTCTTCTTTGCCCAGATAACTTAAAAGATCCAGATATTGCTGGTAACTCTGCCTGTATCGATTGGTTTCGTAGTAAATTTCGGCAATGCGTTTGATTACGCTAACTTTGGTAATCTCTTGTGAGTATTCATTGATCCGTGTAATTTCTATGAGATGCTTCAACTCACTCTCGAGATCGCCTTCCTGTCCGTAAATTTGAGAAAGATAATAGTTGGCTCGAATGCTCCGGGGATCTCGGGTGAGTCTGGTGCGCACAAGGGCACGAGCATCGGTAAAATTGCCACGCGCGGCCAGAGTCTGCGCCTTCTCATACACATCCCCTCTCTCTGCAATGAAAAAGAAGTAGATAAAGGCTCCAGCTACGGCAATGCCAGCTATGACGCTGATTATAATTGCAAATATCAATTCAATTCACCATGTATATTATCGTTCCAATGCAAGTTACCCGTGAGAATATCCTTTACCCGCGCTGCCATGATCTTGCTCAAATTCCCATAGAGACTACGTTTTCGAAATCGGAGACGCATACAATACCAGAGATTCATCATCCCATATTTCAGCGTCATGCACTCCTTCTGCTGGCGTGTTTTGAACTCATGCTCGTAAAGCCTGGAGTCCGCGGGAGTGTCACCCACCATTTTCACAAAGTGAATGCTTCCAGTAAACCCGATCTCTTTTAATAAATGTAAAAGAGGGCCGCTTTCCATATCGCAAAACTCAGCGCCGCTATCCTGAAAAAGGTCCATGCGAGCAGCCTTGTCCAGAACCAGTTGCTCCACGCTCACCAGAGCCCCGCCATGACCGGAAAGCTTTAGCAAAACACTCCCTCTGAGGTCTACCACGCAAGAAAGATCAATGCACTCTCCTATTTGGGGCCCATTGTGGGTCGTGAGCTTCCCCACCAGTCCGGCGTTCAAAATGAGACCAGGCTTAAGGATCCGAATGGTTTTTTTTAGCTCCTTTCGTTTTTTCAGGCCAGCTCCTGAAGTTCGGGCGCAAAGTCCGGGAAAATCATGAAAACGATAGACGCGACTCGCACGATCAAACTCATGAGCATGCTCCTTTAGAAAGCAATGCAACTCTTCCCGTATTCCGGTGAGGAGAAGAATACGACATGGCTCTTTCATGTTAACAGCATTTTGCCAATGAATTTCAATAACTCCCCGGATAGAGAGGCCTTATCCATGGGACCCAAAGTTGTTCTTGCACCGGACCTGGTGAAGAGGTGTAATAAATTGTCATGACTTCCAAAGCCACGAAGGTCCCTGTCCACCAGATTGCCGCAGATCATATCCAGGTTTTTTTCTTTCAACTTTTTCAGGGCGTATTGTTCCAGATTTCCGGTCTCCGCTGCAAAGCCGACTCTAAAAAAAGCCGGATAGGAGAGATCTGCAATGCTCTTTAAAATGTCAATGGTAGGACGAAGATGAATGGTGAGGGAATCCCTGGACTCTTTCTTAATTTTCTGCTCCTCAATATGCTCCATGCAAAAATCAGCCGGCGCAGCAGCCATAATCAGAAGTGTATCCGAACCGATGGCTTCACGCACGGCAATGGCCATCTCTTCGGTGGTATCCACAGAAACGTTGCGCGCACCTTCTACCGAAGCATATGGTGACTCTACAGCGCCGTAAATGTATGTAACATGATCAAAAAGCTTAAGACCTGCTCTGGCAATGTGCCAGCCAGTCTTTCCGCTGGAGGGGTTAGAGAGAAAACGAACCGGGTCAATCCATTCGCGCGTAGGCCCCGAGGTTACCACCAGGTGATATTTTTTTGATTCGTTCATTTTGTTTTTTCACGAATGGTTGCCAGAATGCTTTCCACAGAAGCAAGTTTTCCCTTTCCCATATCACCGCAAACAGCTTCCCCCTCGGCGGGATCCAGCACAACGACTCCATCACTGGCAAGAATTTTCAAATTTCTTTGCACCGGTGCGGAAGAATACATGCCAGGGTTCATAGCAGGGGCGACAATTACAGGGCAAGTTCCCATGGCAGCCAGATAAGTAGTACTGACAATATCGTCGGCGATTCCAGCAGCAAACTTTCCAATGATGTTAGCGGTTGCAGGAATTACCGCAAAAAGACGGGCGCGATTTTTCAAATGGATGTGAACCATGCCGTTATCCCAGCTCCCCGCGTAGACGGGGCGGTCTGTAATTCCTTCATAAGTTACCTCTCCAACAAATCGCGTGGCATTTTGCGTCATGATTACCTGCACAGAAAAACTCTCCTGAACAAGTTTTCGCACCACATCGCAAGTACGATAGGCGGCAATACTTCCCGTCACTGCCACAATGATCTGATCTCGCTCTTCACCTTTCCCGAACATAAGATCACTCCTTGAGATCACTCTGCATTGCGTGTCTGCTCACTTTCAGGGGCTTTGCGGCCTTTCTGCCGTCCTGCCTCATATTTTTTTAATTCTGCCCGACATCTCTCCATATTTTCCAGTAATTTCTCTTCTACGAGATGTGCCCATTGGGTAGTAGTTTCTTCAGTCATTGACTCTGGCGGATAGATGGCTTTGCCATAGGAGAGGACTACACGTGAAAAAGGTTTGGGAATCTTTTGTTTATCCCACGACTTCTCAATGGACCATTGAGGAGTTGCTTCATAATAGAGGGGTATGATGGGGGCACCTGTACGCTGGGCAGCCATTAAGATGCCTTCTTTTACTTTGAAAACCGGTCCCAGAGGGCCATCTGGAGTGATGCCCCCGGGTGTGCCTGATCGTACGGTTTTAATAAAATTTTTTAAAGCTTTGATACCTCCCCGTGTGGAGCTGCCGCGCACAGCGGAATGGCCAAACGCCTTTACAACCCGGGTGATCAGTTCTCCATCTCGGGAATCGGAAATCATAGCGCAGGTGGGTGTTTTAATCAAAAACAGAGGAACAAAAAGAACGTTGCAGTGCCAGACGGCATAGATGAGAGGCTGACGGTTTTTCAGCATCTCACGGGCCTCTTCATCGTTCAGGCGTTTTACTCTCAACGTGAGCCCATAGAGCCTCTGGAGCGCTACGAAAATATAGGGCACCGTATGCATCAAAAACCACTCTTTGAATCTCTTTTTTGACATTTACTTTGCTCACTCCAATATTACATTACACAATTCTCAAAAACATCTGATCGATCTGTGTTCGCGAAAGAAAAACCATGGTCGGCCTGCCGTGGGGACAACGGGATGGGTCTTCACATCGACTCAGCTGTTGCAGCAATTCGGCGATGACCTCCAGAGATACCGAATCGTTCTTTTTTATGGATGATTTGCATGCTTTCATGGCCGCGTATTCTTCGAAAATGCGGTAGTCGTCGTTGCCTTCTCGTATACGTTCCAGAAGCCGCGCAATCTGAGACTCCTCCGTACCTGCATCCATGAAAAAAGGGATTTCCCGAATGGCCAGATCGTCGCGACCTGCAGCATCCACCACAAAACCATGCTCTTCCAGTATAGGTGCATTCTCCAGCCACTCATCCATCTCATGGGGCAAAACCTTTATGACAACAGGATGAAGAAGCAGCTGCCTTTCCCCTTTTCTTTCCTCCAGCTCTTTACGAATGCGTTCGTAGTGAATGCGTTCATGGGCAGCGTGCTGGTCTATGAGAAAAATGCCATCGTTGCCTTCTGCTATGACATAGGTTCCCAGGGCTACTCCCAGAACGCGTCGGGGTAAAAAGGGTTTCTTTTGTGACGCATTTTCTTCATGTACGGAAAGGGTTACAGGTTCAAATCGACTTTTCTCTATAATTGGCGTATCCTGAAAGAATTCGTCAATGGAGGTGAGAGATTCTTTAGATGATTTTACATTTGCAGGAACTGCAACACTGCCGGAGCCATAAGATAAATCTT
This sequence comes from Leptospirales bacterium, assembly GCA_050305335.1. Classification (GTDB taxonomy): domain Bacteria; phylum Spirochaetota; class Leptospiria; order Leptospirales; family Leptonemataceae; genus JBNLFC01. Next base: position 3,279 of record JBNLFC010000091.1, on the reverse strand, counting down.
TAGAATGCACGCTTTCTGCATTTTTACGTCTGGAAGAGGTGTCTCCAGAGGAAAACTGATAACCACCAGCCTTTGCGCCCTTCGAAGCCTCCGCAAGATTCACCGGAAGAGGAGAAGTGCGCCGCAACGCCTCTTCTACTGCTCGATAAAGCATGGCATGAAAGAGTTGCTCATCCAGAAAACGAATCTCTCGTTTGGCAGGATGAACATTCACGTCAATTCTCTCCGGATCCACATCAATATTGAAAAGGAAAAAAGGAAAAGTGCCCTGAGGAATGATTTCAGCGTATAACCTGCGAATCATGAAGGGGGCATTTTTGAACTCCACCGCGCGGCCGTTGACAAAGAAAAATTGCCCCTCCCTGTTGGAGCGATGAAGCCTGTGGTCGGAAACATATCCGCCAATGTGTATGCCCTGGGCTTCGGCCTCCACAGAAAGCATTTTCTCGCTCATGTTGCGATGAAAAAGATCCTCCAGGCGCAGGAGAGGATCTGCCACCGGAAGGAGGTTCAACAGTTGCTTACCGTCTCTATTATAGCTAAAAGCGACTCCCGGGTTGGCAAGCGATAGGCGATAGATCTGGTGCAGAATGTCTGCGTTAACCTTTCGTTCGGATTTTAAAAATTTCTTTCGGGCCGGTACGGAATAAAAAAGCTCCCGCACGATAATCAGCGTGCCCCCTGGATGAGCCAGCCCTTCTAGCTGCAGCAGCTCTCCTCCTCTCGCGACCAGATACCCGCCCGCAGACTCGTCCCGATGCTTTGTTTTGATCTCCAGGTGACTGACCGAGGAGATGGCTGCCAGAGCCTCGCCCCGGAACCCGAAGGAGTGGATGCGGGAAACATCTTCCAGAGTCTCAATTTTGGATGTGGCGTACCGTTCAATGGTCAGGCCCAGATCATCAAAGCGAATTCCCTGGCCATCATCCTCAATGACAATGGTGTCCATCCCCGCGCCTTGAGTGGAGATGACAATGGATGCGGCTCCGGCATCCAGAGAGTTCTCCACCAGCTCCTTAACTATGGAGTGAGGACCCTCTACCACTTCACCGGCAGCAATTCGATCGATGATCACATCGGACAGCCGCTGAATTCTTCTGTGACTTTCTTTCTGGCTGAGCATTCTGGCCTGCTAAATTAATTCTCAGCTCCAATATGGGGATGCAGGCTCTACGGTCGATGATATTTGTGGTTTTGCCATGGCTCTTACATGCGGACTCATTGGATTGGGTAGAATCGGCTGGAGACTTGAGAAAGATCCCTACCGCTATCATCCATGCACCCATGGAGGCACCATCCTCCAGCTTCAGAGCGAAGATCCGCCTCTCTTTGGCCTTGCAGCAGCCGTGGATACCGATCCCGACGCCAGAGAGGGCTTTCTGGAGTGGTGGAACGGCTCAGGTCACCCAGACCCAGCGCCGGTGGACGATTACAGTCAGATTCTCAAAGAAAACCCGCCGGATCTGCTGGTCATTGCTACGCCTGTATCCACCCATCTGGATATGGCGGTAATTGCTATCCAGAGCGGCGTCCGGGGAGTTTTACTGGAAAAGCCACCCTCTTTTACTGCGGCCCAGACTGACCGCATTCTGGAGACCTCACGCAAGCATGGCGTGCCGGTCTGGCTCAATTTTGAACGGCGCTTTCACCCCTCGTACAGGGCGCTAAAAGAGAGGATTTTGCGTGGTGACTATGGCAAGATACGATCCGTGCGGGGGCGTGTATTCACAGGATCGGGCTTTGATCAAAACTCCGAGTGCGGGCCCCTTCTCCATGATGCCATCCACTGGATCGATCTGTTGATCTGGATTTTTGGCCAGCCGGAAAAAGTGAGCGGCGAGATTCGCAAAGAGGAAGGAGTACTCCTGAATGAATCAGCCACCCTGCTGTTTCATTATAAAGATTTTATAGCAACTCTCGAAAGCGATGGCCGCAGAAAATACTTTGAGTTTACCCTGGACCTGGATTTCGAGGAGGCGCGAGTGGAGGCGGGTAACTATGGTTTTCGGTTGCTGAGGCGAGGCCCGTCCGAGCGATACCAGGGATTCCTGGAGTTGAAGGCCGCAGAGATGGAACTGCCAACAGGCAACCCGTGGCCGGAGATGTATAGAGAGATTCATACGGTTATGAGCGAAGGCAGGGGCGCAGAGGTGAGGATGCTGGAGGATGTGAGGGAGGCCATGAGGTTGGTGGAGGGTGCAGAGGGATGAACCGCAGAGGACGCTGAGATCGCGAAGGGGGGGATTGAACAAGATGGGGAGGATGGGAAGGATAGGGGATCCGCAGATGAACGCAGATTTTTATGGGGAAGGTCAGGACCTCTGCAGGAGGTGAAATGGGTTTTGTGTGGACATATTCCGTACGCAGTGCCATACTGTTTGTATGGCACTTGAGGGAACGGCAAAACAGGAGCGAATAGAGCTTCGTGTAAGCAAAAGACAGAAGGCTCTGATTGAAGAAGCGGCAGGACTTACAGGCATGAGTCTGAGCTCTTACATGCTGGAGAAAGCTCTGAAATCTGCCCGCCAGGAGATTCAGGACGCAGAGGTAATTCGTCTTTCAGATCGAGACAGGGAACTCTTTTTGAAGGTACTGGATGCAGCCGGAAAGCCCAATGCCCGTCTGAAGAAGGCGGCCAGAAGGTTTCTTGACCGGTGAGTGATTTCAAAGTTGTACAGCTCTCCAGGGGTATAGACCTTCGCAATTTTGACGCAGGTGTAGAGGCGCTTTCGGAATACCTCAAAAGGTATGCCCGCCAGAATCATGATCGGGGAATTGGAAGAACGTATGTTCTGGTCGACCCGGATTCTAAAGCAATCGGTTACTACGTTGTTAGCATGGCCGAAATATCGTTTATATCTCTACCGGATTTACATCAAAAACGCATTCCACGCTATCCGGTGCCGGCCATGCGTATCGGGAGACTGGCCGTGGATCATCGCTATCGAGGCCGCAAGCTGGGAGAATTGCTGCTAATGGATGCGCTTCATAGAGCGGTTTCACTGTTTAACGAGATTGGAATATTTGCAGTTGTAGTGGATGCTAAAGACAGGGCCGCGGAAAAGTTTTACGAACGCTATGGGTTTATCCACTTTGTGGATAAACCGGGATCGTTGTTTCTGACCATTCAGACAATTGTTCAGGCCTTTGAAGGTTGATAACCGCCGAGGGCGGAGAGGGGTGAACCGCAGAGGACGCTGAGATCGCGAAGGGGGGATTGAACAAGATGGGGAGGATGGGAAGGATAGGGGATCCGCAGATGAACGCAGATTTTTATGG
>JBNLFC010000090.1:0-10473 GCA_050305335.1 Leptospirales bacterium | reverse complement strand
CAGAATTTACGACACCCGGTCACCGGACAGCCCACTTTTGCCATACAGGGATTTTTCCTGATGCTGGTACGCCTTATGGAAGAGCACCAACCTGAATCTCTCGTAATCACCTGGGATCCACCCAGGAAGTCTTTTCGCTTCCGTCTTTTTGAGAGTTATAAAGCAACCCGAAAGCCCATGCCGGAAGATTTGCGCCCTCAGATTGAGGAGATTCAGGCTCTTGTAAAAGAGGCGAACATTTTCCAGATTATGGCCACCGACCACGAAGCCGACGACGTTATGGGGACACTGGCTTATCGCTTTGGAAGTTCCACGTCTGTCGTCCTGGTCACCGGTGACAAAGACTGTTTCCAGTTGCTCCACGGAGGAGTGGTAATGCTTCGCCCCCTGACAGGCGTGACCGAATACCGGCAATTTGATCCGGCTGAGGTGGAAAAAGAGCTAGGTGTTAGCGTAGACCAGGTGTGCGACTATATGGGCCTTGTGGGTGACTCCTCGGATAATATTCCAGGGGCAAAAGGGGTGGGACCCAAAGGAGCCGTAGAATTGATAAAGAAGTATCATTCTATTGAAGGAATTTATGAGAATCTGGACCGAATTCAGGGATCCATCAAGAAAAAACTGGAAGATAGCAAAGAGATTGTGATCCTCTCAAAAAAATTGGCCACCATCGCAACCGATGTGCCAGAAGCCATGACCGTAGATTTAAAAGCGATGCACACTCCTGCCTTCTTTTCCAGCACTACCGCCCAGATTTTCCGCAATGCAGGATACAATCGTATACACGATGAAATGATGAAAGTATCCCGAAAATTCCCTGAACTGTATGCAAAAGAAGGCGCATCAGCTCCTTTGATGTCCGATTCTACTAAAAGCCGGAAAGACAAATCTGCCCCTGCAAACCCGGACGGATTAGAACAACCAGGCCTTTTCAGCGATTCTACATTGCCGCAATCCTCCAGCAAGAGCGCCTCCCAATACTCCCGAGGGGATTTTCACCTGGTGGAAACGGAGGAACAATTAGCAAAAATGGTTCAAAGGCTCTCCAATGCAAAGATACTGGCTGTAGATACCGAAACCGATTCCCGTTCACCCATGCGCGCACGCCTTGTGGGGGCCTCTTTCTCCGCCGGAGACGGTAATGCTTACTATGTGGCCCTTCCGCCTCCAGAATCGCCGTACCATGCGTCTGGAATTCCCCTGGAAAAAGCGCGGCCACTTCTTGCAAGACTGCTGGAAAATGAAAAAATCGCCAAAGTAGGACAGAACATCAAGTATGATCGGATCGTCCTCCAACGCCACGGCATCCGCATTGAAAACATATTGTTCGACACCATGATTGGATCCTATCTGTTGAATCCCAATGTACGCCGTCACAACCTGGATGATATGGCGCTAGACTATCTACAGCATCAGAACATACTCTATGAGGAGGTGGTCGGCAAAGGAAAAAATCAGCTAACCATGGATCTTCTTCCACCCTCCAGCATCTCCGATTATGCATGCGAAGATGCAGAGGTCACCTATCGTATCTATGAAATACTGGCCCCGAAAATCAAGGAAAACTCCCTGACGAAGGTGAATGAAGAACTGGAGCTACCATTGATTTCTGTCCTGTCCCGTATGGAAATGAAAGGTATTGCCATTGACCTGCCTTACTTCGCCGGCCTGGCAAAGGATTATGAAAAAAAATTAAAGTCTCTGGAGAAAAAAATTCACAATATCAGCGGATATGACTTTAATATCAACTCCACAAAAGAGTTGCAGAAACTCCTTTTCGACGAGTTGAAACTGCCGAAAGGTCGCAAGAACAAAACCGGCTATTCCACCGATCAATCCGTTCTGGAAGATCTGCGCGGCAAACACCCGGTAGTAGACCATCTTCTGGATCATCGTAAATTTTCCAAATTAAAGTCAACATACGTAGATGCTCTCCCTCAAATGGTCAACCCGGATACGGGAAGATTGCACACCAGCTTCAACCAGACCATTGCAGCAACCGGCAGACTCTCCAGCAACGATCCCAATCTGCAGAATATACCCATTAAAGAGGAAGAAGGACGTGCCATACGTGCCGGCTTCATTCCCGGAGAGGGCAATCGCATGCTTTCGCTGGACTACTCCCAGATTGAGTTGCGCATAATGGCACACTACGCGAAGGATCCGGCCCTGATTGAAGCATTCGTCAAAGACGACATAGATATTCACGCACGCACAGCAGCCTCTCTGTTCGGCGTTCAAGAAGATGAAGTGGATCGGGATATGAGGGCGAAAGCCAAGGTGGTGAATTTTTCCATCATTTATGGAGTCACCGAATTCGGACTTTCCCAGAATTTAAACATCTCCAGAGAAGAGGCAAGGCTCTATATTGAGCGATTCTTTCAACGCTATCCGGGCGTAAAACAGTATATGAAGGATACAATAGCTTTTGCAGAACAAAAAGGGTTTGTAACCACCATCATGGGTCGCCAGCGTCAGATCCCTGATATCACTTCGTCTGTGAAATTCAGAAGAGAAGGCGCGGAAAGGACTGCCATCAACACTCCTATCCAGGGCAGCAGCGCCGATATTATAAAAAAGGCAATGATTGAAATTCAAAAAAAATTTGATAGCGAGAAAATCAAATCCTCCATGATTCTCCAGGTGCACGATGAATTGATTTTTGATGTCGTCCCGGAGGAGGAGGAGCGGGTCCTGGGAATTGCAAAAAAAGCAATGGAAAATGCGGCAGAGCTCAACGTACCGCTCCGGGTAGATGGAAAATTTGGCACAAACTGGCAGGAGGCCCATTGATGGCACAATCTACACCGCGAGGCAGAAAGCCCGAAGATTATCCAGTGCACATGGACTTTCGAGTCCGCTTTCGGGATCTGGACCCGTACCACCATATGAACAACGGAACCTATATGACCCTGTTTGATGATATTCGTATGGAGTATCTGAAACGACTCTCTTTTATTCAAAATGAAATTGCAGAAAAAGGCGATGTATTAAAGGCCATGGTTGAAACATTCCCCAGTGTAGTTGTGAAAGCAGAGGTTGAGTTCAGAGGACAGGCCACCATACACCAGATGTTAAGGGTCTGTACTCGCATTGATGCCATCCGTAAAAGCTTCATCGACTTTTACTATGGAGTGTTCGCGCTGGATAACCAGATGGCCTATACCGCGGGAGGAAAAACAACATTAATTGCCATAGACCCTGAAAACGGAAAACCGACGAAAGTGCCCGAATACATCATCAGATCTGTGGAAGAATTGGAAAGACGCTCTATCCAGTATATTGTATAATAAGCACATGGCAAAAAACAGAACAATTCCCTCCGAAATCAATTACGAAAAGCTTTTTCAGCGGATGCGAGAACACTCTCCTATCATGGCTGCCACTGGCGCAAGGGATCGATTGCATCGATTGAAGAAGCTGGAAAAAGAGCTAAAGCGGGAGCGAGACGCCATTGCCATGGCCATATGGAATGATTTTCATAAGCCTCCCCGGGAGACGGATGTTCTGGAATTTATGCCGCTTTTACTGGAAATCCATCAATACAAACGATACCTGAAATCCTGGATGAAACCAGCAAGGGTTATCCCGCCACTGGCCATGACCGGAATAAGTTCACGGATCATCTACGAACCAAAAGGTATAGCCCTTGTAATCACTCCCTGGAATTTCCCGCTAACACTTGCGCTGGATCCTGTCATCGCCGCAAGTATGGCAGGCAATTGCACCGTCCTGAAACCATCGGAATTCACTCCGCATACCAATAAATTATTAAAACTCATCCTCGCCAGGGTTTTCCCTCCTGAGGAGGTCAGCGTAGTCGAAGGCGATGCAAAAGTCTCCACAGCTCTTCTAAAACTTCCCTTTGACCACATTCATTTCACGGGTAGCCCCGCTGTGGGCAAGATTGTAATGTCCGCAGCCGCACGCAATCTTACACCGGTTACACTGGAACTGGGTGGGAAGTCACCTACCATCATCGATAAAAGTGCAGATCTGGATATGAGTGTCAGGTCAATTCTATTTGGAAAGTTTGCCAATGCAGGACAGACCTGCATTGCACCGGACTACCTCCTGGTCCACAGGGACGTATACGATGCAGTCATCCGGGCTATGAACGAGAGACTGGATCGCTTCTATGGTGGTGAAGAGAGAGAACTGGAGCATGCCGATTATAGCTCCATCATTCACAGATCCCACTACGAAAGGCTCAAAACAATGCTGGCCGCATCACTCCGCAAGGGCGATACCATTCTCCGGGGAGGCAGGCTGAGCGACAAAGACCTCAGAATGAATCCCACCCTGATCAAAACTTCTTCAGCTGATTCTCCTCTCATGCAGGAGGAGATTTTCGGACCGCTTTTGCCTGTAATCACGTTTGAGACTACAGATCAGGCAATCCAGATCATTGCCAGAAATCCCAAACCTCTTGCGCTTTATCTTTTCAGCAGAGATCAAAGATTTATAAACAAAGTGATTCAGAACGTAAAAGCGGGAACAACATCAATCAATGAAACACTTTATCAATACGGCCATGCTGGCCTCCCCTTTGGAGGAATTGGAGCCAGCGGTATGGGGAAAAGCCATGGCCATTCCGGATTCTTATCTTTTTCCAATGAACGTGCCGTTCTCCATAGACACTTCAACTTTTTCCCGGTACACCCTCCCTACGGTAAATCTCTTCGACGTCTCATGGATCTATTATTTAAAATCTATTAATAACTTTCTGGATACCATGGAGGAGTTCGGGACACTTCTAAAAACGGTCTTGATACGAAGGAGAAAGCTATGGGGATATCAAAAAATCCGGTAAAGCGTTCCATATACGGTATTGCTACAGGGCTTCTTGCCTCCATCAGCTCTATTATTCTGGGCCTCTATCAGGCAACACTGGAACTGGATGTTGAGGGAGAGGAACACATCTATCACCTTCAGGCAATGGAAACCAACTACATACTCTCGGTCTGGCACTCATTTGTAGATGCAGCTGTATTCATTTTCCATTCCCGTAATATTACCATCTACTCCGACCATCCCAGAACGCCTGCATACGAACGCAGTGCGGCTCATTTTTTTCGGGAAATTGGCATTAAAACACTGAGAAACCTCGGATTCGGTGTGCTGGACGCCTCGCTGGGCAAGCAATCGGCAGGCATCATCAATTTTATTAAGACCATTCGGGAAGGATCCCCCGCGTTAATTGCTCCGGACGGACCTCACGGCCCCATTTACAGAGCCAAACCAGGCTCTGTGTACATTGCCGAGAAAACCCTCAGCCCCATAATACCCGTGGGATTCAGCTTCTCTGCAAAAATCAATGGCCCCAACTGGGATGACTTCGCCCTTCCCCTTCCTTTTTCACGGATCATTGTGATGATTGGCGAACCAATGCAAAAAGGGCCATCAGAAAACCAGGAAGATTTTACAAAACGACTGGAAGATCAACTGGACAGACTCTGCTTGACTGCAAACCGAAAACTCATGGTGGCACAGGGGCACGGGAGGAAAACAGGATGGGAAAGGTAGGAAGGATGGGTTTTCAGAAGCAAATATATAATTATTTTAAATTATTTTTTAATATATAAACTTCTAATAAAAAATCTGCGCAATCATCATCCTCATCTTTCCCATCCTGTTTCTCTCAGCCCGGAGTTATCCAGCTTTTTTCAGCGTGGTCTGGCTTTGTAAAGAACCAGCATCATAAAGGACCAGAAGAGTCCCACAAAGAGAGGTGGAAGTGCAAGTATCCAGAGAATGGAGTGAGCCAGAAAAAGAATAGCGACGAGGGAACCGGCGGAAAGGAAAAAAATTGCCGTCCAGCTAAACAGCTGCAAAGTGCCAAGCTGCTTTGTTCGCCCCTTTATCTCAAACATGCCTCGTTTTGATTCGAATCCAGGGCTCTCTTCCAGAGCTTTCTCATGCATTGCATGAAGACGACCCACAGGTTGCTCTGGTTCCAGAAGATCAAAATTAATATTGCCTCTTTTTAAATCTCTCTGGCCTGCCTCTTTTCCGGAATCTGACATAGATTGTTCACTGGCTTCCATGGGATTGATCCTGCGTCATGGATTTTATGAGCTTTCTATAATGCTCTACTTCATTTTGCAAAACTTCAAAACGACGGGAAAGATAACCGGTATAGATCCCCACAAACCAGACTCCAATAACCTTGAGAGCTTCTCTTTGAAAATCAGGAATGACAAGATCAGGATAGAACTGGAAAACCAGGGCAAGAACATATAGCAAATTAAAAACAGACAGAGCAATCACTGAAAGACGCATTCCATATCGTATACCATTAGAAAGAATAATGATAAAATAAACGAAAAAGAACATGCTATCTTTGCCACCGGTTGGCAAAAGAAGGAAAGTGACCATACAAAGATCGTAGATCATGGTTACATACTTAATCCAGGATCCAATCCCATGATGTCCCCGGGAACGTTTTAAAAGGAAAAGATGCAAAATCAAATTCAAGGAAATCGTAACTGAGAGAAGAGACCCTACATACAGAAGGTTCAGGGTGGATCTTACGCCGGAATCGCCACCCTGACTGGAAAGGATCCAGCCCAGATAGATTCCAATGCCTGCCACCAGAAACCAACGAACTCCCGCCTTACTGGTCTCATTATGCAGGTCCCAGAGCGATCCTTTTCGGCCAAATTTATACATGCATCCTTTTTCAGAGGCCTAAATTCTCACAATGGCCCCGGACAATGTTAGGGGCCAATTGTGGAATAATCTATCAATTTTTATTCACCGGCGATCTGAATTCGATGGGGTTTATCCTCCTCGGATCGGAAAAGCTTCAATTCCAGCACCCCGTTCAGGAACTCAGCCCGGGTTTTGTCTGCATCCACGCGGAATGGGATCTGGAAAGTTCTCATTAAGTTTCCTGAGGCTCTTTCATTGAGAACCTGTTTTTCACCTTCTGGAATTTCCACGCTTTTTCTTTCGGCCTTCACTCGAAGAATCTGGCCCTTTTCAACGGTTACATCGATGGAATCGCGTTCGACCCCGGGAAGATCAAGACTCACAGTGGCTCCATTCTCCGTCATACGAATCTCCGCTGCCGGGATGTAGACTCGATTCCCATTGGTGGCATCACCGAAAAATCGATCGATTACATTCTCCAGAGTCTCCTGTCCATTGTGTTTTTTTTCTACCAGTAACATACGTTTTTCCTCCATTTGACATCAGGGGCTTTTTGCCTTGCTTATGCGTCGTATAGTGCAAAGACCATGCCAGTGGCATGGCTGTTCCTGCACGGGAAAAAACGCATTTTGTCAATCCGTCTCCTGACAGATTGGCAGTCCGACGTCGAATCGTCATGGGAGGCTAATTTGAAAACGTTCATCACAGGGTTTCCCGGCTTTCTTGCCAGTCGACTGGTGAACCATTTGAATCAACAAAAACGTGTTCAATCTCTGCTTCTCCTGATTCAACCCCCGTTCATGGAAAGAGCACGCCAGAAGCTTGATCAGATGGGAATCAAAAACGCTACATTGATCCCCGGAGATATCACAGCACCGGATCTCCGTCTGGAACGAAAACAAAGACTATTGATCCAGCGGGAGACAGAGAGAGCCTACCACCTTGCCGCTCTCCACGATCTCTCCGTACCCAAAGTTCCCGCCTGGCGTATCAATGTGGACGGAACCTCTCATGTACTGGATCTTCTGGAGAAATGCAAGAATCTGGGTCTCCTGGGATATGCCAGTACGGCCTATGTATCGGGACATCGTACTGGCTGGATTCTGGAAAAAGAACTCTTTCAAAAAGAAGGTTTTCTGAACTACTATGAGGAGACCAAATACCATGCAGAGCTTCTCATCCACGAAAGAATGAATTCCATCCCCACGGTCATATTTCGCCCCCCCATGGTAGTAGGCGACACACACTCAGGCGCTACAGACAAATTCGATGGGTTCTATCCTGTGATCCGGCTCATGCGTCGCCTGCCACCCCTCGCGCTCATGTTCCGGATTGGTAAAGGGAACACTCCGGTGAACCTGGTTCCCGTAGACTATGTGATCGATGCAATGATCCATATCATGCAGAATAAGAAAAACGCAGGACGAGTTTACCATCTCACCGACTCATCGCCCCTGAATTCAGGCAAATTGTTTCAACTCATAGCTCATCTATTAAATAAAAAAATCGCCTTCATAAGCACATCCCACTCTTTCATGCGATACGCTGCCCATGGATGGTTGCCGGGGATTTCACCTCAATTGATAGACTATCTAAATCATCCTGCCCATTACAATACCGATAACACCGAACGAGCACTGTCGGGATCTGGAATCATTGTTCCTCCCTTTGCCTCGTATGCTCGTGCAGTCATCGATTTTCACGCAAAGTATGAGAGCCGTGTTCGCGGTGCCGCCATGTATTGAGATATTACTTAACACTATTGTAACTGGTTTTTGAGACTCCCAGTAACCCCCTGCCGGATCACAAACAAATGATTAACTCTGTCAACCATATAGCGCTCGTTGCAAAGGAGATAGAACGACTCTCCCGCTTTTATGAAGAGATACTACTCCTGACACCTGCCTACAAACGCTCCCGAAAAGGGAGGCTGGAATCCGTCTGGTTCGACCTGAATGGCATACTCCTCATGATCGAGCAGGCCAATGCACCGACATCATCCGATGTGGAAGATCCGCCACTGGCTCTTAAGGCAACACCAAAAGAAAGCTCCCTCTATCACAGGAAAAACGGCGGACTTCATTTGATTGCCTTCCATGCAAAGGAGAACGATCGCCCCCGGATACTGGCAACGCTTGAGCAATACTCCATATCCGTGGATGATCAAAGTGAATATACATTATACTGCCGCGATCCAGAAGGCAACCGGATTGCCTTCTCTACTTTTGATAAAGATGAGTATCTGAAGAATCAACAGATCAGACTTTCTAAAGGAGATTCCCGAAATTGATTGTCGGCGCTTTTCTCTCCACAACTCTTTGGGCGGCCAGAGCTACTCGCAAAAGGGTTGATTCGTTCCATGGACGTCCCATGAGCTGCATACCCACCGGCATTCCAGAAGTCGTATACCCCACAGGAAATGAAATTGCGGGAAGCCCCGTCAAATTGGCAACGGTCGCAAAACGCATGATTTCAACGGTTGTTGAGAGATCCGAATCACCGTGAGGCAACGCCCCTTTTTTGATGGGCGGAGCAACAATGCCTGTTGCAGGCGTGACCAGCATGTCCACACGGGAGAAGACATCACGAAAGATCGCCATCATACGCCCTCGGATCCTTTGGGCCTGGACATAGTCCTGTGAAGTTATATGTCTTCCCAGCACAAGATTGAGACGAACATCCAGGCCGTGCTGGAGATGGTGTTCATCATATGTATCATTCAAAGCCTGGGCCATTTCGCTGAGAATAGTCACCGTATGGGCCACCCGGCTGGCCTCCAGATCGGCAATCTCCACCTCCTCTACGCGGCAACCCATTGCTTTTAGATTGTCCAGCATATGCTCGCAATGATGAACTACTTCCCTCTCCGCATGATGGAAATAGGGGGGATAGAGACCCAGCGTCAGGCCGCTTAAATCCTCCTTCTGCAACTCTTGGAGATGAGGCGGGGGCTGATGAAGAGAGACCGGATCCAGGGGATCCGGTCCGGCAATCACTGCATATGCAAGAGCAGCGTCCATTGCTGACCATGCAATAGGACCAATGTGTGCAACGCTCCAGCAAAGAGGAGCAGCTCCTTTTTCACTAACGCGGCCGTAGGTTGCTTTCAATCCTACCACGCCGCAGAAAGCAGCGGGAATGCGTATGGAACCTCCTCCATCCGCGCCTATGGCCACAGGCATAAGTCCTGCAGCCACAGCAGCAGCCGAACCGCTGGAACTTCCTCCCGAATAGCAATCTACATTATATGGATTTCTGACAATGCCATGATGAGGATTGAGTCCTGTGACGTTGATCCCGATCTCATGCATATTGGTTTTGCCTACAAGAAGAGCTCCCGCCTTTCGTAGACGACTGACCACTGTGGAGTCGGCCTCCACCGCTGTTTTCCCGAGAAATGAGGTTCCTACCGTTGTTGGATAGGGTTGCATATCGACCTCATCCTTGATAGCCACCGGTACGCCGTCAAAAATGCTCAGCGGTTGTCCCTGTTTGATCCGCTTTGCAGAGGCCTGCGCCTGCATGAATAGATCCTCACCATTCACGGAAATTACAGCCCTGAGCGGAGGAATTGCCGAATTGCTCTTTTCGATCCGTGCCAGAACCTCGGCAGCAACTGCTTCCACGTCTGCCAGGCCTTCTCTGTAGGCTCTGGCCAGATCTGTTACCGAGGTATAAGCAAAGCCTTTCACAGGTGGAACATTGTCATAAGATAACTCTACATCTCCGGCATCATTCCCATCTGTTCGTGGCCAATCCTGGAAATGGATGGGCCGGAAAACAGGCGGTTCCTGGATTTTTAGTTTCCTCATCCGGAAG
>JBNLFC010000089.1:0-10489 GCA_050305335.1 Leptospirales bacterium | reverse complement strand
TGCTGGTTTGTCTGTCCATCTGTAAATAGTAACACGTTCTCCGGACTCAGGCAAGATGGGATAAATTAGCGCTTACTTCTTTTCCAATTCTGAGGAGAACTATATCACCAGGTCGTGGATTATTTGCAAAACTATGGACTTGAGCATTGGCCGAATTTGGGATTCCTTCTTGATAATTTGATTCATCGGCTGGACCTAAATGACTTGGGCCGAGTAGCATTATATCGTGTTCAATGAATACGCTACTATAATCTCGAGACGTTTCGCCAGCTGCAATTTGCCAAATTTTCATGGTTACACCTTTGTGTTCTAAACATTTCCCCTCTGCAGTCCCAGCTCTGTACGTCGTTTCGCTGTCCATCGTCTACTTGCGCATACGTGCTCAAAAGAGCTGCTGTCCGCGGACAATTAATTATTTCATCGATAATATTATATAATCGGATGGCTGGGTTTTTTCATGAAAACTGCTCTGGTGCTATTTACCATAGCCATTTATTCTTCTAATTCGATATATTTTGTGCCGCGGAATCCATACGTAGCTGCATGGTCAAGTTTTATTGCAACATTTATAAATGTTTTTAGGTTTAATGAGATTCCCGGCAAAAAAAGTGCTCACAGTGAAATGAGACGTTAAAGTGAGGAAGCCAAATTTCCTGAATAGTAGCATTTTCAAGTGTTCAGAGGCGACCACCCAACCCAGTCCTAAAGTATAGGCAAATCACTGCACCTGCAACTCCAGCACTTTCTTCCTCGACAGCACTGGCTATTGTGCTACCCCATGACTTCTATCTCGTCCACCATCTCCGTGAACTCTGTGTCCTCCGTGCGAAACCCCTACTACACGACCTCAGGATCGAATTCGCTGACCGCAGCTTCCCCGCTGCGAGAAAAAACGAATAAGGAAAAATCACTATAATCTCTCCCGCGACTCCTGGGGGGGCAGGCCGCTCAGTTCGTGCCCATGCTCGTCCTACAGCGATCTGCATAGAGCGAGTAAACCGGATCCAGCGGGTCCTTTTCATGGAGGTCTGCAAAGATGCTGGCCGCTTCGCTGATCCGATTATCGTAGAATAGAGCCCGCCCCTTTTGAAACAGAGTTAGAAGCTCTTTTTTTATATCTCTTCGTTCGGGAGTCTCAGCATTGAGAATTTCAATGATCATAATGGGATTTGTCTTCCCTTTAAAGCGAACACGGTCCAGTTCTCGAATTTCAACGATGTTTTTATTTTCCAGTGTCAGGTATGTGGACTCTGCCATGAGCATGGATGCGTTGTATCGTTTGCAGGCATTTTCCAGTCGGGATGCCACATTTACAGCGTCACTGATTACGGTGCCTTCCATCCTGTCTCTATTTCCTATGGTTCCCAGCATAAGACGGCCTGAGTTAATACCAATACCCATTCTGATTTCGTCTATCCCGGCAAGATTTTGTTCCCGGCTGAATTTGCGAAGAGCTTCCAGCATATGCAGGCCTGCCTGTATTGCGTCGTCAGGAGAGCGTGTGAAGAGCGCCATAATGGCGTCACCGATGTATTTGTCTATAAAGCCGTTGTGAGTGGAGATGGCAGGTTCCATGCGGGAAAGGTAGCTGTTAAGAAAACGGAATGTTTCATGGGGTTTCATCATCTCCGAAAGGGTGGTGAAAGATCGGATATCGGAAAAAAGTATGGTCATATTGGTTTCCACACAGTCTCCCGGAGCAATTTCCACAATGCTTCGTTTGCCCAGGAGGTTTAAGAACTGCTCCGGCACAAAGCTCTGGTAGGCGTCTTTCAGCTCTTTCTCTTTTTTGTAAGATTCGCGAATGGATTCGTACAGGTTGGCGTTGTGAATAGAAATAGCAGCCTGGGCGGTGAGTATGTTTAAGAGCTCCATGCGCTTTGCATTGAAGACTCCTTTGTTCATAGAATTTTCCAGATAGAGAACGCCCACGCTTTTTCCCTGGTGCACTATTCTCATGCAGAGCACGGAGTGCACTCTTTTATCGGCTATGTAGGGGTCGCTGTTGTAGTTGCGGTCTGTTATAGCGTCTTCCATTACCAGAGGTTTTTCCGATCGCACGACATAGTGGATTACACTGCGAGGTAGTTCATTGTATTCTTCCAGCGGAATCTGGACCAGAGTCACATTTTCGTTCTCTTCTACGGTTCCCACAGCCCGCACCTGTAGATGTCCGGTCTCCAGATCATGGATCATAAAAGTGGCCCGGTCAGCGCCGGCATTTTCCAGGGCAAAGAGGAGTAGTTTGCTGAGAATTGTCTCCAGATCCAGTGCTTCTGATATTACCTGCGTACCTTTCATAATAGTGAGGTAGTCCATATCGTTTACCGCTCCCGAAGAAGAGGAGGAGGTTTCCGTTGTGGAAAACGTATGTACGCTTGTATCGTCTATTCCTCTTGTGATTCTGTGGGAACGGATACCTGCGATCTGTAAACCTGAAAATTTTCTGGCCAGTTGCCTGGCTTTGGCCAGTGCTCCCCAGCGGTCAAATGTGGCCATGGCATGTTGGGCAATGGTGCGTGCGAATACTTTGCGATCAATGCTGTGATAGAATTCCGCAGCTTCTTCATAGAGGAGAGCCTCCTCCATGGTACTGGAGTTTTGCTCGATGGCCTGGAACGCATCCATTGCCCGGTCGAAGCTTTCCCGGGCTTCTTGCCATTCCCCTCTGGTCCATGCAAGTTCCGCTTTAAGTAGATAGAGACGATGCAGGTGTGTGGCGGGAAGCTGGCGCGCCCATTTTTTTAGAAGTTTTATGGCCGCTTTCGATTTAGTTAAATGAGTACGCGATTGGAATCCGTTTCTATAAGCACGCAATCGGATCAAGCCTGAAAGCAAAAAGAATATGGAGTAGCCTGGCATGGAGGTGAGAGCATCCAGTATTCTTTCGCATTTTTCCACATGATTCAGAGCTTCTTCCGTTTCGCTAAAAAGATAGTGAAGGAGCATTTTTTTGAGATGATAGTGCGTTGCTTCTGTGGGGGCCAGGGGTGCCATGGTGGTTTCGTCAAAAAACTCACCTTTGATCAGAGTTGTTTCCTGGGATTCGCCGCGAAGGTTTGCCACTACCTGACGCAGCATACGTGCCATGGTAAAGGCTGCATCATCTGCGTAGTATATATCAAAGGTGTCCAGCAGCTGTCGTTCCAGGAGGGAAAGTTCCCTGCCCAGAAAAAAAGCCCACAGAGCGCGGTGATGGGCCAGCCAGGCTGCTTCGAAAAGATAGCCGGTCTCCAGTCCGATCTGGTAGCCGTCCATAAAGTCATCTATGTAGCTGGCAATGGGAACTTTCCAGTGTCGTATAAAGTTATTGAATACAAAAACAGCATGAGGATGGAAAGATTTACCATCCTTGAGCTTATGTACCATCTGGTTGCTGAGTTGACCGAATCTATATCCGTTCTCTATATCGCCGAGAACTCCGCAGAGGGATATTCCATAGGCGGCATAGGAGAATATGGATGGAGGCGTGTTCCCGTATCGTAGCGAAAGCCGCACCATTTTGAACACAAGAAGAGGAAAGAGGTTGCTGCCAGCGCGAAATGCAGCTGGCGTCATCTTCTGCATAATTCGGATAGCCCAGATCATGGATGGGTCTGTCATCTCCGGCAGATCCAGTATCGACTCGATTGTTTTTCCGAGGAGTGCTTTCTTTGTGCTTAGAAGCGAAAAGATGATATGGGGTAGAAGTGGCTTTGAGGGAAAGTGCACACCCACTATTCGAAGTCCTGCCAGTCCATGTCGTAGAACCTCAGGCAAATTCCCCTGTCCCATGGCGGTCATAACCAGAACCAGATAAGCATCCAGCTTTTCGTTTTCACTTCTCGCTTCTTGAATAATCTTTGCTGTGAGAGGTTCGACCTCAGAGAATCTCCCGCTTAGATAGGCGGACTCCGCGCATGCGTTGTGTAAGGCAAGGGTCAGTGAGTAGTCTTCTTTCCAGTTTTCGTCATCCAGCAGAAAGAGTCCCTTCTGGAAGTATAAAAATGCAGGCTCGTATGCCGCTGACAGTTTTGCCCGTCGTCCCGCCTCTAGATTCAAATTGGCAAGAGCGATTTTCTCGTCTTTATCGCTGATACGGAGAATGCCGGCGTTGAGCTGGTTCACCACCTCCAGCAATCTTTCATTGAGATCTTCATCGATCATAGAGCGGAGCATAAAGCGGCCGATTCGAAGATGGGCTATTTGCTTTTCATCTTCGTTCATGAAAGAGTAGATCGCTTCCTGCAATCGATCGTGGATAAACAGGCATACCATTTTTTCAAAGGCGTTTCCTTCATCCAGAAACGTTGCATATTTGAACTCGTCCTGCTCCGGAAGAATGATTCCCGACTGTATGGCTATTTCCAGGGAACGGGCAATCTCCACAATTGGTTGCTCGGTAACAATTTGCAAAATGGTAAGATCAAAGCGAGAACCAACGCACGAGGCGATTTGAAGCAAATGCTGGGTCTCCCGGGGCAGCTCATTCACTTTCCTGGCAAGCAGGTCAATGACATTTTCAGTGATTGGAATATGTCGAATCTGTTCCAGGTCCTGGATCCACTTTTCGTTTTCCCGGTCATAGCGGATTAATCCCTCATTGTAGAGAGTCTTGAACAACTCACGCGCAAAAAAGATATTTCCTCTTGTACGAGAGTAGATCATTTCAGCAAGTTCTACAATTTCGCTTTCTGGAGACTCCATGGTCTGTGCGCACATGGTCTGGATATCTTGCAAGGAGAGGGGAGAGAGAGTAATGGTGGATATTCTGGTAAATTTCTTACTGATTTCCTCCAGACTTCGAAAAAACGGGTGTGTTTCTCCCACCTCATTGTCTCGGTAAGCGCAGATCCACATCAGGTGCGTTATTTTGCTGTCAGTGACAATAGATTGAAAAAGTTCCAGCGATGCATTGTCCGCCCATTGGATATCATCTATGAAGATCAAAAGAGGATGTTCAGATGTGGCGACAACGCGAGCGAATCTACCCATCACATAGAGCAAACGATTGTGGCTTTCCACAGGATCCAGAGCAGGTAACTCAGGCATATCACCGATGATCTTTCTTAAATCAGGGATGAGATCCGTGAGAACGCGACCGAGGTTGCCAACTGCTTCCAGTAGCTGCTCTTTCCATTTTTTTAAGCCGGCTGCATCTTCTCGCAGGATGATTTCGACCAGAGAGTTGATTGCTTGTAGAATTCCCGAATAGGGAATGTTCTTCTGTAAGTGATCGAACTTGCCCTGCAGGACCATGGCACGGCGCATATGCAGAGAGGCGCTGATCTGTTGCACCAGTGCAGATTTGCCTACTCCCGCGTAACCTTTTATAAGAACAAGCTCTCTACTTCCATGCTCCGATTGCTCAAAGATCTTGATTAATCTTTCGAGCTCTGGCTCTCTTCCATAGAGCTTTTCAGGAATGGTAAGATAGATGGGTCGATCGCGTAGCCCCGGATGAAAGAAGGCAACTTCACCTTTATTCTGGAGTTCAAAAAGGCATTGCTCCAGATCATATCGCAAGCCTGTCGCCGATTGATAACGTTCTTCCGCGTTTTTCTTTAACAGTTTAAGTATTATGCCCGAGATGGCATCGGGAACGGATGGGTTTTTTCGCGTTGGTGATACTGGAGTTCGCGCAATGTGCGCGTGAATGATTTCCAGTACATCATCAGAATGAAATGGGGGGCTTCCGGTGACCATTTTATAAAAAGTGGCGCCCAGAGAATACAGATCAGATCGATAGTCCAGCGTGCGATTCATTCGACCGGTCTGTTCCGGCGAAATGTAGGGCAGAGAGCCTACGATTTTTTCCGGACTGGCAAGAAAGGGAGCTTT
Organism: Leptospirales bacterium; assembly: GCA_050305335.1. GTDB lineage: Bacteria > Spirochaetota > Leptospiria > Leptospirales > Leptonemataceae > JBNLFC01. Next base: position 4,669 of record JBNLFC010000089.1, on the reverse strand, counting down.
GATATCGTATCGAGTTGCCAGTCCGAAATCAATTAATATCGCTTTTTGTCGATCTTCTGAAATGATGAAATTCGCCGGTTTTATATCACGATGGATGATACCCCGGTCATGGACCCGGTGGAGTATAGAGGCCATTTCAATGGCAATCTGCGTGAACTCCAGCGGATCGAAGGGTTGCTCATCTATGTGTGACGAAAGAGCCTTCCCATCCAGATACTCCAATCGATAGGCATAAAATCCCGATTCCTTGCTACGGGATATTACATTGCGCACACCTTCAATTTGTTCATTTTCCAGAATTGCATATTCACTGTAAAAAGAGGCAAGATCATGGGCATTCGGGTTTTCATTGTGTAGTGTTTTTACCAGAATATCCGAATCAGACTCTTTGATCCGGTATAAAGTGACATCGTCTTTCTCATATAAAAGCTGGCGTTCCATAAAGCTCTTGTTCTGAAAATAGGACCATTTCGGTCTCTTTTCGGAATAAAAATCCGTAAAAGCACTTAGAAAATGGACCGTTCGCCGGAATGTTCTGTTTTATTGATCATTTGGATGTCGAATAACCTGAAAACAGTAGCTCCTTCCTGCGCAGATCAGGCATAATCGCGCAATGTTCGCCTTTTTTCAATTTATATTTTCAAATCCCCCGGTAATAAAGGCTCTCTTATTCCGCTAGAAACAATACGACCGGTTAGTGATTTTACGGCGATGATGGAAGATAAAACAGTTCCTTCCATATATCCAAAGTTAGCTCCAAACTGTGTCCAGTCGCCCACAAGAACCATGTTTTCAAATCCCGAGTTGTCTGGTGTCATACGATATTGTTCGGTATTCGGTAACGCAAGGATGTAGCGATCCGATGGGTTGACCGCGGCTTCGAAGAACTGATCGTCAAATCGCATGGATGCAGAAGCTTCACTGGATTGCGGAGAGCAGAGCAATTCCCAGTTGAGGCCTGCAGGTGCTGCTGCAGAAGTTGCATTGGGAAAAAACCAGCCCATTTGATCCCATAGCCACTGACGCATTGTTTCACGGACCCGGTCTTTTTGCTCCTTGTTGAATTTATGATGAGAATAAGGGGGCATGTTGACGGGATCCATCATAGCGTTAGTGAATGCTGCTACCATTCGGGGTTGTTCCTCATTTTCAGCCCAGTTTTCTATCTGTAGGAATTGAGTCTGATCCAGCCAGGAGAATACAGGATAGGCGTAGGTTACCACATTGGGCGCACAGTTTTCCCTGGCAAGACCCCACCGGTCGCGATCAAAGCCGAGGCCCGCCAGATCCGGTTTCAACCAGAGCTGAGCGGACATTACTTGCGTGGAACCTATGTTGTGGATCATGTCGTTCCAGCGTTTTGCACGATCCCGGTCAGGATCTCCATGGATCATTGCTCCCGATAGATCGCCCAATGCGGAAACAGGTATGCCCAGAATGACTTCATGAAAATCGCGACCCTCCTCCAGCTTAATCTTTTCTCCTCCGTTCCACGAACACCAGGGTGACTCCAGACTTTCTCCTCTGGCAAAGAGGGCTTTCAGTTGTTCCGCCTGGGTTGGATCGATCTGGTCGTACAGAGGTTCACCGGGCCAGGCAGGCACTCCGGAGGCTGTCTTCATGACCGGATCGTAAGGACGGGATGTGTCTTTCAATCGAATCTGACGTTCTATTTCTATAGCTCCAATTTTACCAGGATTCGCGCTGGAGATTTCCAGCGAAGTCACTTTATGGAAAAAATGGAAGTGTACTCCCCGGGCCGCCAGCACCTGATAAAGGGGCATGATGAGGGTATCCGCAGTGCCTGCCCGCATTTGATTGAAAATAGAACCTTTGTAACTTGCTCCCTGGGTAAGAAACATCATTGCGGTTCCGGCCGCAATGAGTCCTCCCTGCAAGTTGCCGTCAATGAGACTGTTGAAGGGAGCATTGTAGAAAAATTGTACAAGCACTGAATTCCTTGTAAGCTCCGAAGCTCCGTTATCTGCAAGCCATTGACGAAAGTCCAGGTGATTGATGCGGTGAAAATCAAAGGTGTGGCTTTGTGGATCATAAACATCCTTCATAACGCCTTTGAACGCGGCAATGGAAAAGTTGATAATAATGTAGAGTCGGCGTAGCTCATTGTTGTTTTTCAGTTCTTTTTCCAGCCCCTCTTTCAAGCCCTTCTCCAGCCACTTCAAAAACTCACCAAGAATTCCAAGGATCTGGTCCAGTTGTTCAATACCGCTTAACCCTTTTCTGTCAAAGGTTTTCAATAGATTCTCTTTCCATTGAAAGAGTTCATGGATACCGGTGTTCAATAGATTGCCCAGTTGTTTGAGCTCGGTCTCCGCCGCCTGGAACAGGCGGTCCAACCACGCCGGTTGTGGCGGGCCCTCCGACGCTAATTTCGACTTTGCTGAACCATTACTTTCGGAAAAAAATAAATCGAATAGCCACTGAACGAAGGGGCCATGCTCTTTGAGATACGGCGATCCCAGGATAAGTTCCAGAAGCACACCGCCAATGGTTTTGAGATTGTCTTCGATAGTTGGAATACCTTCGCCACTTTTTCCCGAACGTTCCGGAACGATCAAAGGCCAGTTTACCCACTGACGTTCCCATGGGAGATATTCCACAAAGAGGAGTGAGTTATTTTTTAATAGCGCATCATCCAGAGTTCTGAAAGGCGCCTCCGGGGCCAGTCCTCGCTGGTCCCGCTCTTCATATACTTCCCGGAAAATTCGAAAGGTATTATGATAGAACCCCAGAAGTAGATGAAGTCCCAGTTCCTCAATTCGTTCATGGGGTCCTCGTCCTCCGCTCATCTTCCCACCATTGCGCCAGCCCACCTGATAGAGGTGCAGCTCGTAATGATTCTGCCAATCGTCATTCAAAGTAAGTTCATATGCTGCAGAAAGAGCACCCAGTCCTCCACCCAGTATCGCTATTTTCTTTTTTGATGTGTTTGCCTGTTCCATCACTCCTCCTCTGGCTCGCAATGCTAATTGATTCTGCGAAATTTCGCAGGTTAACTTTCAACAGTAATGGCTTAATTCCCGGATTCAGCGATCAGTTACATTAAGCAGCGGGATAGATAGGTACTCCATCTTTTTCCAGTTTAACCAGATCCGGTGCTTGATTCCAGAGGGAGGCCTTGCGGTAGAGTTCTCCCAGTTGCGGTAGAATTATTGTATCGTCCAGCAGGCGAACCAGTTGATCCCCTATATCGTGGCCCTTTCCGAAAATTTCTTTTACATCTTGATGAGAGAGGGGATAATGATCGGGATAGAAGTCCGGTATATGAACGATCAGATCCACCGAAGGGAGGAGAGGGTTGGCCAGTATTCGCCCCAGGTCTTGAAAGTCGCTATCGCCTTCTATCATGGCCTGAGCGTACAGCAGCCGATAGAGAACCATATTAATGAATGGTAATTCACTGGGAACTTCATTGCGCGCCAGCTCTTGATATGTAAGATAACCGTCAATGATAGAAGAGTTGTGCGCTCTGTACCAGCCGGGTCCCGATGGATTGGTAATATATTCCAGCCAGAAACGAACGGGCACTTCCCACTCTTCAGTTCCCATATGCGCGTTGTGTGCAAGCATTGCCAGTGTGGAAAGGTAGCAGAAGTGAAGGTTGACTGCCCGCCACCATGGACTTCCGGGTTTGAGAGGATATTCGACAGGGTTCAAAACCCCCCTCTCAATTTCCCAATCCATAAAGGCCAGCTCCGAACTGCCAAAACCGTTCCCGGGTCCATGTCCAAAGCTTTTATAGAAATATTCCCTGAGCTCTTTTCTTCCTTGAGGGAAGTTATCCACAGTCTGGACTATTTTGCCAGCTTCGTTTCTCAATGCATTCATGGAGTCTGTGGAATTCATAGCAGGATAGTAAAACGGGATCGGCTCAGGGCAAGTGATATTTGGAATTGTGCGGGAATTTTGTCAACATTGATAACATGGAGTATGAAATAAGTTTAAACTATGTATTAATAGTTGTCTCATAACTGATGGATCCTGTTGCCGTTATATCAGGGACCCGGGTTATTTTTTCCCACTCCATCTGTAACACTCCATAAGATGATCGTCCACAAGCCCGCACGCTTGCATATGGGCATACATAATGGTGCTTCCTGTGAACTTGAACCCGCGTTTTTGTAAGTCTTTGCTCAGAGCGTCAGATTGTTCCGTTTTTGCGGGTATCTCATTGATGTTTTTCCATTGGTTGATCATAGGTTCTCCGCCTACGAATTCCCATATATAACGATCGAAGCTTCCATACTCTTCTTGAATTGATAGGAAAAGTCGGGCATTGGTGATTGCTCCATTGACTTTCAATCGGTTTCGTATAATGGATGTGTCTTGAAGCATCTTTTCAACGTGTGCTGCTGTAAATTGTGCTACTTTTTGAGGGTCAAAGTCAGCAAAAAGCCTGCGATAACCCTCACGTCTGTTTAAGATGGTTTCCCAGCTGAGCCCGGCCTGTGCTCCTTCCAGAACCAGAAACTCGAAATGGACTCTATCATCATGCACGGGCCTGCCCCATTCTTCGTCATGGTAGCGGATGTAGGTGTCGGACTTGAGACACCAGGGACAGCGCGTTTTTCCATCCTTTGCAAGAGAGTGGATGCTGGAAATCTTATTATTGCCCATGAAAAAATTCCGAATTCTCGTGCCCTTTGGA
>JBNLFC010000088.1:0-10504 GCA_050305335.1 Leptospirales bacterium | reverse complement strand
AGTTTTTAAAGCTGAAAGGTTATCGGTTGGCCTCTTTCAGGGCGCGTGCAATCTCTTTTTTTGCCTGTTCGTTCTTTTCGCTTTCTCGTTTATCATAACTCTTTTTGCCTCTGCCCACACCCAGAAGGACTTTGACGCGACCGCGATCATTGAAATAGAGCTTTAGAGGAACAACCGTCAGGCGTTTTTCTCTGATTTTACCTTCCAGCTGGTAGATTTCTTTTTTATGCAAGAGTAGACGTCGTGTTCGGCGCTCATCGTGGTTGAAGACATTGCCAAATCGGTAGGGTTCGATTCGCATATTGAGCAGATAAAGCTCATTTCCCCGGGGGGTTGCGTAAGCGTCGGCAATATCCCCTCCGCCTGAGCGCAGACTTTTGACTTCCGTGCCGGTCAGTTCAATGCCTGCTTCCAGAGTTTCGAGAATTTCGTAGTTGTAGCGGGCTTTGCGATTCTCGCAGGAAGGCGGTTTTTTTTTCTCTCCGGCACTCATTGCAGGTACGAAGAATGGAGAAGCGCTCTGAGAGTCAAGAGAGACCTGAAGCCACTACCAATCCACCTGAATCTTCCGTACCCCCCGGCGAACTGGAAGGGTTTTTGTCGGGAGACTTTTCTTCAATAGTGGGCCCCACATCATCGATGGGCTGATTCTCTGGTGTCTCCTCCAATTTGCTGTCATTTCCATCTTCCGGGGCAGGGTTCTGCTCTTGCACTGGAGCGATCTCATTTTCCTCCGGTGTAGCCTGCCCCTCCGGGGTTTCCTCCTCCGTGGAACTTGCCTTCTGTGAAGGCTCTTCTTGCGTTTCTTGCGATTGCCCCTCCTCCGTCTGGTTGGTGGGCTCTTTCAGCTGCTCTCGGGGAATCGTCTCTTCAGGCACATCGGATAACTCAGACTCCTTATGGTAGACGGAGCCTTTGTCCGGTAGAAGAGGCGACTCTTCATCGGGAAATTCCTGTTCCTGAACTTCCGTCCTGAGGTCACTCTCCTCCTGATCAGGTGCACTCCCATCGGGCTCCTCTTGCATTGTTTCTTCCAGAGTCTCTGGAGTATCTTGCTTTAAATCAGATTGTGCTTCCTCCGCAGAAATCGGGATTTCAGCGTCATCACCTACTACGGAGACCATATAGATTTTATGCCAGTTCCACTGGAAAAAAAAGCCACCTTCATTGGGATGGATGCCAATCAGCTCCAGCCATCCTGAATAGTAGAGGGTTTTGCCCGCTCCTCTTTGAAGAACGGAAGGTTCGCCCAGGTTTTCCGCAAAAAGATCCACGTGAATGTCTCTGGAAAGCTCCGGGCCGAGGCACTGGAAGGTGAGTCTTACGGGTGAGCGTGGACTCCATCCACCGCTCTTTTGCTGTAGCTTCAAAGGACAGTCATTGGTTATACGATATACACCTGGAGGAAGAATGCTACGCAGCCGGGCAAGTTTCAACCTCTTCTTACCCTTCTGGCTGCTGTTTTGTAGCATTTGATATGGAAAATCGTGGGCCTTTTCTACGGCGAAATCGGTTTTCCATCCTGATGGAGAAGGTATATCCGGTTCCTCTGCTTCTGAAAAAAATGATGCAGGCCCTGCAGCGAGATGAACGGGAAATATCATTGAAAGAAGAAGAAACTGAGATATGATCCGCAAAAATTGCTTCATAGTTGTTTAAATGATGGAGAAGATGTCTTACCGGTCATCTGAAAACAGAGATCTCCACCCTCCCCCTTGCCTGCAGCCCCCTGGATCAGCGCTGCCAGCATTGAATCTTTTGTAGCAAGATCATTGGCCGGCGTCAAACAAGCACCAGCATTCCATTGCAATGCATCCAGTGTGGATGCGGTCGTTCCGCCGCCTTTGATATGAATCGTATAAAGGGGCGATTCCATATTGCTACCAGATAGATCGACCTGCCCACTGGCAAACTTACCATTCAACTTAATTTTTTGTAAAGCCATCTGTTCCGGGTTGAGGGGAATCGGGAATCCGGAGATCTGCAATTGCTCTACCTCCATGCTTGCGCCGTTCACTGTAAGACTTCCCTCCCATCCTTTGAGTTGCCCCAGAACTCCGCTTAGCTGACTGCGAATATCCAGGAACCTTCCTCTTATAGTAGCTTTCCTGCCTTTGAATTGGTACTCTTTTGCATAGAGACTTCCGTTCAGTGCTCCATGCATCAATGAGACGGGGGATAGATCGAAATGGAACTCCGCCGCACCCATCTTTGTTCCATCAGGCAAAAGAATTTCAAGTTCCTCCACATTGCCCGTTCCCGTAATAGAGATGTTCAATGTAGAATACTGGATTTTTACAGGGCTGGCGAGACGTAAAAGTAGATCGATGAACAAAGCTCTATAGGGGAACAGAAGGGGAAAAGCAATCAAAAATGCAATGAGTCCCGTTCGCAGCAATTTTCGCTTTTGTTCTCTGGAAAGAGCAAACTCTCCGACTCTCTCCTGCTCGTCGGTCTGATTTGCCTGGAGCTCGTCCTCTCCAGGATCTTCTTCCCCGTAGTATGCATTGGCTTCTGCCGGCGAGATTTTCTCCCTTTTCCATGCACTCCAGAATTTGATATTCATGATTATTTCTCTTTGACCCGTATGGATTGGAGTGATATATTCCCATCGTAAATCTCCCGATCGGGAAGAGCCCTGCGTATGGTGCACCTGCCTACCCTTGCAGGAACTCCTCCACCGTACTCCACTTCGTATAGAAGATCGAAAATGCTTTTCATAGAAGCTCCTGTGAAGTTGATGTCAACGACAATCATCTCTTCGGTGCGAGAAAGTGATTCGAGGTGATCCCTGATATCGGCTTTGAGTCCAGCTTTTTCCACTTTCGTGTAAAGGAGGGCCTTGAGCTGGTTGGCATCAGGTGCCTCTGCTCCCCGGGGTAGTTCCTGGATCAGAGCTTTCATTCTTAAGAGCCTCGCGTAATCTCCTCTGATTCTTCCTGCCTCCTCCCGCATTTCTATACGTCGGGTGATGATAAAATGAAAAAGATAGGTGAGCAGAAGGGCTGAGAGAAAGGCTCCAGCCCCCAGGATCAGCAGCCTCTCCCTGGGGTTCAGGCGATTGTAAAAGTCCCTTTGCCATCGCTCCAGTATAATAGAAAGCCGCTTCATCTACACTCCTTTGCTGTGGCGCTATAGCCTCCGCCTGTTGGCGTCATCTTGATTTTTACTGATATCCTGTTATTGGAGTGGGATTCGCTCTTTACAGTCAGGTCCTTGAAGTCCTTCATTGCATGAAGCGCTTTGTCCAGCTCTGCAACGTCGGAGAGTTTGTCCATCTCCAGTTCAATCTCAATGTCTTTGCCTGTGTATTGAAATCGTCGAAAACGTAAAGAGATCTTTTCCGAACCTGGCGTTGCTTCAGTAATCTTTTCCAGCATGTCAAGAATGCCGTTGCCTCCTCCTGCGTAACTGCTGCTGGATGTTCTCTGCCTGCAGATTTTCGACACCTGTTTCATGGGATCGCCCATGGGTTTAATTCCCGGAATTGTGGATGCAGTAGAGCGTATTAACGTTCGATACTCATCGATCCGATTTTTATCTCTAACCATCCCCATCAAGAAGGATGCGAGGAAGAAAACAAAAGCAATAGAGGATATGGCCAGTGCGTTTCGCAATGAAAGTATCTGAAATTTTCCTGTGGGAAGAGTTTTTCCATAAGTAGTGGTAAGAAAATCCAGCCGCTCCCCCGAAGAGTTTCGACGATGCTCCATAACTCCCACGGCAGTAGCCCATGGTGCAAAATCGGAACGATCTTTCTGTTGAACAGAGAGAGGATAAAAGTGAACAGGGATCTTCAGCTCATCTTCCAATCTTTCCTTTAACCCGGGAAAGAGAGACCCTCCACCGGATAGATAGATTGCTTCCGCCTCCCGGTCTTCGAGAACAAAGATGGACCTGCGGATCTCCCCTATCCATTGAGTTACTTCGTTTTCTATAGCTTTTTTGAGTTCCAGGATCTTTTTGGAACTGATTCTGAGGGAGTCGCCCTCCATATTTTCATATTCAATGGGCAGAGAGTCCGTGGAATAAAGGTTCCAGTCAAGATCCAGCTTGATCTTTTCGGCCAGCTCTTCTGTTACTTTTAAAATTCTGGCCATTGCGCCTGTTATCTGCGCGCCTCCCATGGGAATGTTCCGCGTAAAATAGAGTTTGCCATTGGAAAGAAGATTGAACCTGGTTCCCATTCCCCCTGTATCAATTTGAATGATCTCTCTGCCACGCCAGCTCTCTTCTTCCATCAACCTGGTGAGTGTGGCGATTGCCGCTGATTCTGGAGTGACCATTCGAAGTGAAAAGGGCTCTCGCAAGAAAGGGGCACAGACTTCATGGATGGAGCGGTGAAGAGCCGAGAATGTAACGGCACGATGATATCCCTGGGATAGAGCATCGTTAAGCACGCCAAGGACTGACGCCTCCTCCAGGTTTATATGAAGAAGCCCCTCCACCTCAAACGGAATCATGGCGAGCAACTCAGCAGGCGAGGCATGAGGTAGCTCCAGATCCCTGATGTAGCAGTGAGACATGGGAAAAGAGAGGAGAATGTTGTGAACGCCAGGGAAGTGAGTTTCGGCAAACTCCTGAATGTAGCGAGCCAGCTGATCCAGCACTTCTCCGAAGTCATGCTCTTCTTCCTGACCATCAGTCTTTTTAACCTCTTTCTCATCTTCCGAAGAGAGTAGATGAGAAACCGGGGGCATAGGTGCGACTTCGCACTTTTCGATCACGTTGCCGATGATGGGCCCGCTCTTGAATAGAACTCCTTTGAGATAGGTGGCCCCCGGGTCAATCACCAGAAAGTATTCGTTGAGTATTTCCAGGTTAATCTGCAAAGTAATAGAGGATCCTTTTATTTTTTTTATCGTATATAGCTGTTACCTGGCGCACAATGGACCCCTTTTTTGGATCAGGATTTCTGGACAGCACAGTTCCTACTCCCGTTATGCGATAAATCGATGTTTCTTTTTTCACCAGACCTGTTGCCTGGCCTCCGGCACCCACCAGTTCATCATAGAGACTGATCCCCGCCGGTGTTGTCACCTGAAATTCAGGTAGATCCTTCAGGCTTTTCAGGTCCTTCATGTAACCGTTATTCTCCCGGCGAAGCTTGAATATTGCTTTTACTGCTCGGTCAGTCATTGCATCCGAAAGACTCATCAGTAAATGGTAACGGGCCGCATTGATATTAATGCGCTCATCATTCTCCCCGGATTTTATATAATAGGCGGTCAGATTGTTGGCAGGGACCCAATCGTCCATAGTTATCATATTTTTCTCATCTTCTGTTTCGAATTTGAGCTCTTTTTTCTGCTCCTCCCATCCCGCGGGCGCTCTGGATGCAAAGAGCATGTCTCTTTCCATTCCTTTTACAAGAGAAGCCTCAGAGAGTGAAAACAGTTGATAATTTTTGATTTTTCGTGGAGGTTTGAGTCCATTGTAGTAGATGCTCTCCGCTCCCCGCCCTTCCTTGAAATCATTTTCGTCAACCCAGTCGATCAGTGAGTCCACCGTATCCAGGGGAATGTTATAGTAGCTAAATAGTCGCTCTGCAATAGCACGATTCTGTGCATTGGGTTCGTCGTCCACAAGGCGAACCAGATTGTTCAGGTTGAATTTGCCATCCTCAGGTTGTATGCGGTAGGTGATGTAGCAGCCAGGCTCGCAGTTATCCATCATGAGATCCGGAGGAGATTGAACCATCCCTGTGGTAAAGAGGTACTCCTCCGGTATGGTTTTGAGCGCGGTCATCCCCGCTTGAAATCCCGAGAGAGACAGAAGATGCGCCCTGTAGCCATAGGCCGTTACGAGCGCTGCAGAGTATTGATCGTTTGCATCGGAAATGAATTTAAGAACTATCGTATTTCCCGTTATGCCCATGATCAAAACCAGCAAGAGTACCAGCGAGCCTCTACGGCCTCCCATGATTTTGCGCGATTTGACTTTCACAGTTTTTTATACCCCGGGCGAGTGGAAGACCGCTCACCAGCCACTTTTCTGCTTTTCCTCAAAGATCCCGGGCGAAACCAGGGATTCATAAATTTCATTTTTATCGTTACGCGTTACGGAAATGCGTATTTGAACCAGTCGTGGCACCCCTTTTTTTTTCTTGCTGTTCCACTCGTCTACCCAGGTGACTCCGTCAGCCGAGTATCGCAGAGAGAACTCGCTTACATGATCCAGCAGAGGTAAGTGAACACCTCCGTTACCCGGGTGATCGTCCACCATGGTGTCTTCACGCTTGATCAGGATTCCTCCTTCCTTCTCATTGTCAGATTTTTTAACGTAGAAAGAAACCTCTCTGACAGCTGCGCTACCTGTCGCTTCGGCTCCAGGGTGAACGGATGCGAAGGTCAGGCGGTCCAGTCGATGGGAGTGTTCTTCGTTTTTTCGTCCGGCAAAGACAACTCTTATAACATCGGGAATATAGAAAGTTCGTTCAATATTTTCCCGAACAATTTCCATAGCCAGGATTGCTCTTCTGTGTGAATCGATACTTCCGTGTTGTTGTCTGGCCATTTCGGAAATATTGAAAAAGAAACCAAACAGGATAGTGAAGAGCATGGAAAGGACAAGAATCACTATGGATAGTTCCACCAGAGTGAAACCCGATCGGCCCGATCGTTTTCGATAGCCTCTTGTGTTATTTTTTTTCCAGATAGGTTTGTATCTCATACTGACCCGGTTTGCCGTTCATTCCACGGGGATAAGTGATGGAGACAATGGCTCTATATACCTCCACAATCCCTCCTGTTGCGCTAGCTTCGCTGGAACCCGCTTTTTCTTTTAATGGTTGATTCTGAACACCCGCAGGCAGGCGATCCTGAATGGCAGGCATTCCCTCTAGCTTGCCGGTCTGTTGAACTTTCGCAAGATCGATCTTTTCGCTTCGTATAATTATATGGTATCCGTAGCCCCGGTAGACGCCGGCATTCTGGTCGAATTTGCGCTCTGTATCCGTTTCCACCAGCTCCTGACCCGATCTCAACTGGGTCATCTTGGCGGCGGCCAGCGATACAGCATGGATCAATCTTTCACTCTCCACACACTTGCTTTCGGCTTCGGCCAGCGAAATAGAAATAGTCGTCATTAAGATGGCTGTAAAAGCAATGGCGAGCACCATTTCCACCAGTGTGAATCCCGAACGACGGCTCTGTCGAGGTCTTTGCATTACCAATCCTCCAGATTCTCTTCCCAGGTGTCGTTTTTCCACTCTAGATAGGCTTCGCCTTTCACCACTTCCGCACTGCCACTATATTTGTGGTAGAGAACAGTCTGTTTTACAAGAGGATCATCACCCAGGTAGATAGCCATCTCCTCACTTTCACCCGATGGAGGGATAACTACCTTAAGAATGCCGCTCACGATACGCCCGGTAGAGGGTGTTACAATAGCAATCAGGGCGTTGGCAGCAGCAAGATTTTTGGGCTTCAGTATCAGACTTTCTTCGACCTCGCTCTCCGTACGGTTGATCCGATAGGCTCTATAACTTTCCGTATCCAGGTTAAATTCGAGATATACAATTTCATTGGACTGCAGGGCAGCTTTTCTACACATTATAATAGCATTCTGCAACTGCTCCGCCTCGGAATTGGATGTGCGTAATATGTCCACATGACTTAGAGCTGCGCCAAGGACGAATGTCAGAATGGCAATGACCAGCATCACCACCACCATCTCCACCAGGGTAATCCCTTCCCTTCCCGATCTGTGCTTCAACAATCGAGCGGGAAGATGGAGAGAGTGCCTGGCTGGAGGGCGCGCCATGGATTATTCCTGAGCTTTGCCACCTTTGAGCCAGTCAGGCCAGCTGCTGGAATCGGTCAGGTAGAAATCAGCATTTTTACCTTCGCCCCCTGGCTGCCCGTCCGCGCCATAGGAGCAGATCTGACGCTTGCCTATCTCGTCGCTGCAGATGAAGTAAAAGTTTTTCCATGGGTCTTTCACAGCATCTTCCTTGAGCGGACGCCAGGACGGGTTATCAGGATTATTCTCTGCCAGTTTTTTCAGGCTGTCTCCCTCCAGTAACTGAGGGTTTTCAAATTCATACCTCTCCAGATTCACCGGCACTGCCGCGGCATTTTGTTGAATTGCCAGTTTCTTGGCGGTATCGGTTATACCCAGATTGACAGTGCTGTACAAAACAGCGATGAGAATTCCCAGCACCAGTAACACAATAGTCAATTCGATCAGAGTGATCCCTGATCGGAGATTTTTCCCCATCAATCGTGAAACCAGCTTCCCTTTTCTGTTTGTTTTCAATATTTTCATTTCACCCTCCTTTTGCCTGGTGATGCAGAGCATCCATCCATATCCGTACTGAAATTTTACAGCTTTCTCATACCAATTATTGCAACTGTTGACTCAGACTGAGAGTCGGCAAGAGTATGGAAAGCATGAGGCCCATGATCAATGTACCCATAACCAGCATCATTGCGGGTTCGATCATAACTGACATCTGCTGTATGGCAGTATCCACATCATTGTCTAAGATATCCGCCACCTTCAATACCATCTCCGATACGGCATCGGAAGCCTCCCCCGCGGAGAACATCCCCAGCACCATCTGATTCATGACCAGGGATCCTGCAAAGGCTTCGCTGATGCGGGAACCTTCCTTTATCTGCTCCACCGCATCCAAAATCTCTTGCTCAAAGATTCTATGGTCTACAATTTTTGCAACCACCTGAAAAGAGACAATCAAAGGCACCTTGCTCTCCAGCATCACTCCCAGATTTCGTGTGAATCTGGCAAGCAATACCTTTCTTAGAAAATTTCCCAGAATAGGTCGGGTTAGAAGAAATGTCTCCCACTTGCGTCTACCCCCTGGAGACCGCTTCCAATCCATAAAAACGTAGGTAGCTATTCCCAGAACTGCTGCGATAAACATCATTTTCCAGACATTCGTAATAGTGTCAGATATTTGCAGGACAATTTTTGTCAGTATGGGCAATTCGCGGTCCATCTGTGTAAAAAGCTGCTGCATCTGAGGAAACACCACGGCCAGAAGGAAAATAACTATGCCACCTAATAGTAAAATCAAAAAGAGCGGATACGCCAGAGCTGAAGTAACCTTGTTTTTCAGCTTAATACTGGCATCTTCCAGATCGGCAAGACGAAGGAGAGCCTGCTCATAAGTGCCCGTTTGCTCTCCGATGGTGATGAGATTGTGGTAGACCGGTGGAAAAACCGTAGGGTGCTTTTTCATGGCAGCAGAAAGGGTCGCGCCTTCTATCACGTCGGAGCGAATTTCCAGGATCGCTTTTTTTAAATAGGGGTTTTCGGTTTGCTCGATGATATTCTCCAGTGATCGATCCAGGGGAAGTCCTGCTTGCAGCAGGGTTCCCAGCTGTCTTACAAAAAGGGATATGTTTCTTCTGGGTATCCTGTACAGCTTTGCTGCCAGGGAGGGAAAGAGCTGACGCTCCCTTTTTTCCTGGTCCTCTGAGAGAGTTCGAACAAAGAGACCTCGGTTTCTCAACTGCCTTCTGGACTCCTTGACCGAGGCCGCGTTGATTATGCCTTTTTCCTCCTTGCCGGAGCGATTTATTGCCACATAACGATAAACCGGCATCAGGTTACCCTCAGCACCTCTTCCACCGAGGTGACTCCTTTGAGTATTAAATCATGGCCGAACTCTTCCAGAGTTTTCATTCCCTTTGAGATTGCCAATTTCTTCAAAGTCTCCGAATCGGCACCATTCAACACAGCCCGCTGAGCCTCTGTGTCCAGAAGAAACAACTCAAAAAGTCCTGTTCTTCCGTAGTAGCCGGTATTTCCACAATGATCACAACCTTTTCCTGCATAGAACTGGCCTCCCTTCAGGTCGGACTGCTTCCATCCCAGGCTGGAGAGTTCTCTGGTGTCGGGTTTGTAGGGCGCTTTACACTTTGGACAGATCACCCTCACAAGTCGCTGAGCCAGAATAGCCCGGACCGTGGAAGTAATGAGGTAGGGTTCTATGCCCATATCCATAATACGTGTGACGGCAGAAGGTGCATCGTTCGTGTGCAGTGTTGAAATCACCAGGTGGCCCGTGAGCGATGCCTGGACTGCAATGCGCGCGGTTTCCTGATCACGAATCTCGCCCACCATAATCACATCCGGATCCTGGCGTAGCATAGCCCTCAAAGCGGATGCGAAGGTCAGACCTATTTTTTCCTGCACCTGGAGCTGTCCTATGCCTGTTATCTCGTATTCCACAGGGTCTTCCGCAGTGAGAATGTTTCGGGATTCCTGATTTAATTCGCTTAAAAAAGCATACAGGGTTGTGGATTTTCCCGAACCTGTAGGACCGGTTACCAGAATGATTCCGTTGGGCTCCTGAATCAGACTGCGTAATGTCTCATTCAATTGAGGGGGAAAGCCCATGGTATCCATACTGTATTTTACATCAGTCTTATTCAAAAGACGCATTACAATACGTTCTCCATGGCGTGTGGGAAACGAGGAGACTCGAATATCCACATCTTTGCCCTGCACCTTCAATTTGATGCGGCCATCCTGC
>JBNLFC010000087.1:0-10514 GCA_050305335.1 Leptospirales bacterium | reverse complement strand
CGAATGGGGGAACACCTGGTGGTGCAGACGCACTCGGCAGGAATGGAGAGTCGCCTCTCTCTGATTGTCGATGCACTGCGGAAGACTCTTCCGAATACCGTCTCCATCTATCGCAAGGACCTCTCTCCCCATCGTCAGCATGAGGGTCTGTCGCTTGTTGAGGAGCAGCTTTATGGAAAAACACCCTCTAGCATCCAGATCCTGGAGAATGGGATCCGGGCTTTTGCTTCTCCAGGAGAGGGTCAGAAGACCGGATACTTTTTCGACCAGAGGATCAATCGCCAGCGCGTGAGGGAGCTTGCAAGAGGGACGCGCCTTCTGGATCTTTTTTCCGGCCATGGCGGTTTTTCTCTTCATGGTGCAGCTGGCGGAGCAAAGAGCGTGGTGAGCGTGGATGGGTCCGCTTATGCTCTTTCGATGGCCAGCGCCGGAGCAGAGGCCAACGATTTTAAGATCGACACCGTGGAGAGTGACGGGTTTGAGTTTTTGAAGAGATTAAAAAAAGATGAGTTTAACTTCATTATACTGGATCCGCCGGCTTTTGCAAAGAATCGGAAAAGCGTGCCCGCTGCGAAGAAAGGCTACCGCCAGATCAACGAGCTGGCCATGGAAAAGCTTCCCTATGGCGGCTATCTTGCTACTGCCAGTTGTTCCCACCACATTTACGAGTCCACCTTCCTGGAAATTGTGGGAGAAGCAGCGAGGAGCGCAGGTAAGTCCTTGCGTCTGGTGTACAGGGGCAACCAATCTCCGGACCATCCGTCGCTTCTCTCCATGCCGGAAAGCGTCTATCTAAAGTTTTTTATCTTTCAGGTGGGAAGCCGCTTCTCTGGCGAGGGTTGAATTTTTTTTTGAACGATCGTCGTTTAAAGAGATTTTTTGCGGATCATCTCTGAATTCTTTTTACCCCACCTTTACATGAAAGAACAACAGCGCGAGACCCATATCCCGGGGCCATACTATGGCCGATCGACTCTGCTAATTCCCGAGGAGTATTATGATCGCTATATTCGGAACAAAAGAATTGGCAGAATCGGTATTACATACTTTGTTCGTAACTTGCTGAATGATCCGCATCGAGATTACAAGTTGAGTTTTTTAAAGTCCAGGAAGTGGAAGAAGAAGTATCAGGAGAAGGGTCAGCGACTTGCACGTGTGAATTTTTATCCTCATGAGGATGATTGGGCACGTTTGTCTTTGTTGTCGAATGCTACGGGTTTTTCCCGGTGCTATATTTTCGTCTACTTGATGTTGCTCTATCTCGGTGTGGCGCATCTGGGTAATGGTGGAACTCCTCCGACGTTCAGACAAGAGAAATGGAATCCAATCACATTATGTTCCATAATACTCGATTCCAGACTCAGAAAACTCACCCGGAAACTACAAACATAGCACCACGTCTGGTGAATTATTATTCATTCACTACCTGATTCCGGCATGGCGAAACAGTCGTCGTTTTTCCCTCAGTTGCCCTCTTTTGTGGTTGACCTGGCACATCTGTTGTAATCCAGCCATGGCCTGTGTAAAAAGAGGGTGAGGGTAATTCTCTTGTTCCATCACAATGATCTGTCGCCCACTTTGTGTGAGCCTGTGCAGAGTACGTATAAGATATCGAAGCATGTAAGCCGCCTCATCATGAGCCACATCTCCATCGAAAAACTGTTTTAGGGGGGACAGGATATAAAGAAGCGACCGGTCTTCACTGGTGCTACGAAACTGATCATGGAGAGCGTCCAGGATTTGATAAGGGGTAAAAGCCCTCTGGATTTGAATCGATTGAAGCATGGGATCCACAGGAATGCAGAGTCGTTGAGCTTCTTCTACCAGGTGAAAAATATGGAAACGTATGGCGCAATCCAGATTGAAGATCCGGTAACCCGCCACATAGAGTCGTACCTGTTGCCGCAGGTGATGAGTAAACATGCTGCCACCACCGGTGAAAAGAAGAGGGCTTTCTTTTGCTGAGAGATGCGATTTTTGGCTGTGGCTTGAGGCGCCTGAAGTGATTTGCATTTGTAATTAGAATACATGGAATGCCGTCATTTGTAAAGTAAATAATTGTCGGTATCAGAGTCCTGGCTCCAGTCTCGTAAGTTTCGTGTTGGCCAACATCAACAGAGAATATGAAATATTGCACCCACTCTTTCGTTGTGGGCAGCCAATTCATTGAAACCCGGGGGCGCTTTCGCGGATGAGAGAATCTCCAGGTGAATGCCTGACTCATCAGCAGATTTGCGTACACAGAGATCTTTTCCCATGCGACTATAAAAAAAAGGAATGGTTTAGCCGTTTTCTCCTTATCATGGGAAAAGAGGTTTTCATGAATTCAAAAAGCTACTCTTATATCATTGTCGGAGGAGGCCTGGCCGGTGTAAGTGCCATAAAAGGGATTCGCGAGTTAGATCAAAAAGGTTCCATTCTTTTGATTTCAGCAGAAGAACATCTTCCTTACGACCGACCTCCGCTTTCCAAAAAACTCTGGTTGGGCGCGGAAAAACTCGAAGATATTTCGCTTCATAGCAGTGAGTATTACGAAAAGAATGGAGTTCATCTACTGCTGGGCCATAGTGTTGTTTCCCTGGATCGGAACGAAAAGTCACTCACTGTAGCAGACAAAGAGAACTATCGTTACGAAAAGCTTCTTCTGGCTATGGGGGGCACACCCAGAAAAATGTCCATTCCCGGTGGTGATCTGAAAGGCCTTTACCATTACCGCTATCTGAACGATTATCTTTCTCTTGCAAAAGAGGTGGCAGCGAACAAAAGAGCTCTTGTTATCGGCGGTGGTTTCATCGGATCAGAGATGGCTGCAGCACTGGCCACACACCATCTTGCCGTTACTCTTCTTTTCCCTGAAGAGTATATCTGTAAACGTGTATTTCCGGAAAGTCTGGGTGCAGCTATAGGTAAGAAGTTTGGTGAAAGGGGGATTGAAGTTCGCTCCGGAGATCTGCCAGTCTCCATTGAGAAGAATGGCCCGGTTTATAAAACCCATACAAAAAAAGGAAATATCATCGAATCCGACCTGATTGTTGTGGGCATTGGTCTTTTGCCTTCCGATGGGCTGGCAAAAGAAGCCGGCTTAAAAACAGATAATGGAATCATTGTGGATGATCAACTTCGCACACTGGATGGGAGCATCTATGCCGCAGGAGACATTGCACGCTTCCCTTACTCGACATTTCATCGTCTGGCTCGAATTGAG
The DNA here is from genome assembly GCA_050305335.1 of Leptospirales bacterium. GTDB lineage: Bacteria > Spirochaetota > Leptospiria > Leptospirales > Leptonemataceae > JBNLFC01. Next base: position 7,309 of record JBNLFC010000087.1, on the reverse strand, counting down.
CACCAGGACAACGCGCTGAGACAGGGACATCTTGCTGGAAGAAATATGGCAGGTGCCACCGAGTCCTATACGCATATGCCCTTTTTCTATTCTGACCTTTTTGAATTCGGCTACGAGGCCGTGGGAGATGTGAACTCCGAGCTGGAAATCATTGCCGACTGGCAGGTGGAAAACGAGACCGGGGTAATCTGTTACCTGAAAGACGATCGCGTTCAGGGAGTCATGCTCTGCAATGTCTGGGAGAGTGTGGAGAAGGCCAGAGAACTTATTCGAAGCGGCAGAAAAATTCAGAAAGGGGATTTGAACGAATTATTTCAGTTCAAATCTTCAGACGCTCACGTATAATAATCAGAGGATAGTCTCACTGAATTACATCTGGAGGAAGCTATGAGTGAACATACCTATAAAATGATACGTCTTGTTGGCACGTCGCCCGAGAGCTATGAAAAGGCCATTCAGTCAGCCGTCGACGACGCAAAAGCAACAGTCAAAGGTCTCAGCTGGTTTCAGGTTGTGGAATATCGTGGTCACATCGGGGAAAAGGGAAGTGTCACCGAATGGCAAGTCGTTCTAGATGTTGCCTTCAAAATCATGCGCTAAACATGAAATAGTGGAATAAGTGGCATGTCTATTCTTCTGTGAAGGATCCACCTTTGGTCCCCTCCATATTAATAGAAGAAATGTGGCTGAAAAATGGGTGACACCTGATGCTCCCCCGGACATGGGGTTACTCTGCCCTTTATGCTGGGTAGTCAATTGACTGATCGGGGAAAAATGCATGGCAACATCGAAGAGCAGCGCGGCCAAAAAAAAGGGGGCTCCCCCTCCAAAGATTGTCAAAGCCAATCTGGTGGGAAAAACCCTTGTGATTGTGGAGTCGCCTGCCAAGGCCAAGACCATCAATAAGTATCTGGGAAAGGACTATGTAATTGAAGCCTCCATGGGGCATATCATTGATCTGCCTCGCTCCCGCATGGCTGTTGATGTGGAGAACAATTTTACGCCGGAATACATTACGGTAAGGGGGCGTGCTTCTATCCTCAACCGTTTGAAACGGATTGCTACCAATGTGGATCGCGTCCTTCTGGCTGCGGACCCGGACAGGGAAGGCGAAGCCATCTCCTGGCACCTTTCGCGAGCTCTTAAGCCCCTCAATAGCGATATCAAACGAATTGAGTTCAACGAAATTACAGAATCGGCTCTCAAAGAGGCAGTGAAGTCTCCTCGCGATATTGACATGAATCTGGTAAATGCTCAGCAGGCGCGGCGTATACTCGATAGATTGGTTGGCTATAACATATCGCCTCTTCTCTGGAAAAAAATCAAACGTGGGCTATCGGCAGGTCGCGTTCAATCCGTTGCACTGCGTCTTGTGTGCGATCGGGAGAAAGAGATAGAGAACTTCGTTCCGGAAGAGTACTGGAGCCTGGATGTTCATTTACTCCATGGCAAGAATACCGTAGAAGCATCGCTTGCCAGCATTGACGGAGAGAAGGCCGAGCTTAAAAACGAAGAGAGCGTCAATGCAATTTTGCAGGATATTGAAAAGGGCCACTTTGCGGTAAAAGGAGTCACAACGAAAGAGCGTAAGAAATCGCCTACTGCTCCCTATACCACATCCAAGCTGCAACAGGATGCTGCCAATAAGCTGGGTTTTACATCTCACAGGGCCATGATGATTGCCCAGCAGCTTTACGAAGGTATTGAGCTGGGAAACGAAAACATCACCGGACTCATCACCTATATGAGGACTGACAGTACCCGAATAAGTCCCCAGGCTGTCGATCATGTGCGTGAATATATCAAGAATCGCTCCGATCTGGGCGAGCGTTATTTGCCTCCGGAGCCCCGGACTTACCGCTCATCCCGTTCTGCCCAGGACGCACACGAAGCCATTCGTCCCACCGATCCGTCACGGGATCCTGCTTCTGTTGCATCTTTTCTTACGAAAGAACAACTGAAGCTCTACACCATGATATGGGAAAAGTTCGTTTCATGCCAGATGAGCGACGAGATCAGTGATCATACTTCGGCAGACATTGAGTCAGGGCGCTACCTCTTTCGCGCCAGCGGAAGGGTGGTGAAATTTCCAGGATTCACTGCAATTTTAAGTCAGGAAGAAAAAAAGAAAAAAGAGAAAAAAACATACCTTACAACCCTGAAAGAGGGTGATGAGTTGAAGCTTAAGTCCACCCATCCCGAACAGCACTTTACCCAGCCTCCGCCGCGTTATACGGATGCCTCCATGGTAAAGGTGCTGGAAGAGAGCGGTGTTGGCCGGCCCTCCACGTATGCTCCCACTATCCAGACACTGCTCAAACGCTTTTATGTATCACGGGTGCAAAAAGCTCTCAAACCCACGGATCTGGGGAGGCTAGTGTACGAAACCATGAACAAGCACTTCGCGAACCTGGTGGACTTGAACTTCACAGCCCGAATGGAGGGAGAGCTGGATCTGGTCAGTGCCTCCAACCTCAACTGGGTAGATATGTTAAAGAACTTCTACGACCCCTTCATCGGTACTGTGGAGCATGCCAGAGAGCACATGGATGAGATGCGCAATATACTGGATGAACCCACGGACCAGGTCTGCGAGAAGTGCGGCAAACCCATGGTCAAAAAAATCGGTCGCAACGGCTACTTTCTGGCCTGTTCAGGATTTCCTGATTGCAAAAATGCCCGGGCCATTCCGCTGGGACCCTGCCCGAAGTGCGATACCGGCCATGTGATCCAGCGTGCCACCAAAAGGGGCCGCCCCTTCTTCGGCTGCGATCGGTATCCTGAGTGCGACTTTTCAACCTGGGACAAACCAACCGGCGGAGTCTGTCCGGTCTGCGGCAAAATCCTTCTAGAAAAGTCCTCCAGGGAAAAAGGGAAATATACTGGCTGCTCAGCCTGCGACTACGAGGACTCCTCTCAGAGCGCTTGAGGGTTTGCGACTTTTTTGGAATATGTCTTGAGTGGTGAAAGCCTTATTCGTATCTTTTACCTGGAGAGCGACTAAAAAGCAGCTCGTAATAGAGGACATCGGGGCACCGGCCGTCGATGTGCCTCTCAATGTATTTACATAACCTATCACTTCGGAGCGTACATATGAAGTCACCAGAGAGAATCGCACTATGTAGCGTCAGACGAACACCTTTCGCACAAATTTCCAAGGGTCTTGGCAGGTTTACCTCCGAACGATTGGGCCTTCTTGTGGCCGAAGATATTCTCAAGCGCACCGGACTTGATAAAAAAAAGATCGATGGAGTGATTGTAGGGGAAGGTTTTCCTCAGGCACCCAATCCTGCCCGGGTCATCGCCAATCTACTGGATCTCCCTGTAGAAACTCCGGCTCTCACCGTGGCCAACAACTGTGTCTCCTCGCTGGAAGCGGTGGTGGAAGCATCACGCCGCATCCTTCTTGGTGAAGGATCGGTCTATCTGGTACTGGGAGAGGAGTCCCAGACCCATATTCCCTTTGTTGTGCGCAACGCACGGGTCAATAAAAAGACCGCGACCCTGGACAAGTTGCAGAAAAGTCTTCCTGACTCCCTGCCCGAAGGCGTGGAACTGAGGGACTCGCTGGAAGATGGTCTGGGGGATGGGGATACCAGTTTTGGTATGCACATTACAGCGGAAATCCTTGCCCAGAACTACGAGCTTACCCGCGAATTAAGTGACCACTTTGCATATGAGTCCTTTAAGCGTGCATACGATGCTACTATGTCGGGCAAGTATAATGATTTCATTGTTCCTGTGGCGGATGACGAGGGCGAAGAGATGAAAGGGGACGAATCCGTGACTTTGCGCAAAGGCATTGTTGAGAACCCCGATCGGATGGGACGCGCCATGCTTCTATTCGAAAATCCTCAAATGAAGTTTGATCAGTTTAAATCGAAATATGGTTCATTCCTGAAGAAAACTCATGGCCCCACCGTATCCATCTTCAACTCCTGCCCACGGTCTGATGGTGCGTCAGGGCTGATTGTTACATCGGAAGCGCGTGCGAAAGAGCTGGGCTTGAAAGTAGAGGCCTATTTGACCGGCTGGCGCATGAAAGGGGTGCACCCCAACTACATGGGAGTTGGTCAGGCTATGGCCACCCTGGGTCTTCTGGAAGATATGCAGATGAAGATGGAAGACGTGGATCAGGTGGAAATTCACGAAGCCTTTGCAGCTACTGCAGTATCGGCACTGGAGGAGATTTCAAACCAGACAGGCTATGACTGGAAGAGTCGCTTCGAAGCCAGAAAGATCAACGAAAACGGTGGATCCATTGCCATAGGTCACCCCTTCGGTGCTACAGGCGTTCGTTTGATTGCCAATGCCGCTATGGATTTTCGTGATCACTCCGACACAAAACGAGTGCTGGTAACAGCATGCGCCCATGGTGGAGTGGCAGGCTCTCTCATGCTGGAAAGAGCGTAATCGTAGATAACTGTGGATCAGTAATTGGCAAGGGGGATGCTGGTCGCTGATCCACGTTTTGTTAAGCCTGTTTTTCTTCCCGATTTTTTTTATCCCGATCGTATGCTTCAGACGTAGCGTGCCTGTTCCCATCTTCCCATCATATTCAACACCGCTTCTTTGGTCTGATGATCGTCCAGCCCAAAAGGATAGGTTTCTGTGCAGTGAGATGTCAGATCATCTCCCCTGCAAATACTCTGCGTTAAACTGATGAAAATAAATTGAAATCAGGACAACTGTCGGCAAGTTCCTTGCATAATCGTAGTTTAAGTTCTACGCAAGAGATATCGATCATTTTGGAACATCCAGTATGTTTGGAACTCAGGTGACAAGCATAGCCAGTCCGTAGCGGGGTAAATGTGCAATGAGTGATCAAGCTTCGGGCAGTGGCATTTTATGGAATCGACTCCTGTTTTTGATTGTATTGATGGTGGGCGGAGGTGCCTACTATGTCCATCAACCCTCTATCCAGAGCGGACGACCCCCTGCTTCTGAAAAGATCATAGCAACAGGTAAAACTCCCGAAATTCGAATTGCAGCACGCCTCTGGGAGGATCCCTTTGGAGCCCTGAAAAGAGCAGAAGAGCAAGCTGAGGGAGGAAAGGCAAAGAAAGCCGATCAGGCATTATGTAAAAGCAGAGTTCCACAAAGTGCTGGAAATGCTCTTTTGCTCGGCCTGATGATGCCGGGTGGTTCCTATGCTGTGGACACGGAGACACGTTTGCGTCTCAGATATGCGGTGCTTTCTGGACTGAATCGGACCGGTTTTTTCCCTGACGATAACGGAAGGCTGCTCTGCTATCATGCGGGCGAAGGCTCTGCAAGAACCAATATTCCCTACCAAAGTCTAACGAATGCCATTGGGAAAAAAATCTTACTGTTTTATCTGAATCAGGAAGAGTTCTATGAAGAACCTCTGAGAAATTTAAACAGAGTTTTCCAGGCAGGTGAAGCTAATGTTCGGGACAACGCTGCATTGATCAGGATTCTGGGACCCTCTGATTCCGATGGGCTCAAAAGCCTGGTAAAATCGGAGCTACAGGTTCCTGTATATAGATATCGGAGTCCGGCGTTTGAATTCTACTCCTTTGCTGCAACAATGTCGGACTCTCAGCTACTTCGCAAAGCTGGCACAGTTTTTAATTCCGATGAAAATTCCTATAGTTTTGTAAATGGTGATAAGATCTATCGAACCATTGGATCCGACGATCAACTGGTAAATGCTCTGATGAATGAGCTGAAAAACCGCCACGTCGATCCAGGGGATTCCATTGCCATTGTATCTGAATGGGATACCACATATGGTAGGTCCATGCAAAATTACTTTGAACCAATCTGCCAGTTAGCCCGGGGAAACGAAGTTGCAAAGTATAGATGCTCTTTTCTCAGCTATATGGTAGGGCTGGATGGAATGCAAAGAAGGGCTATAACAAAGGATAACAAGGAGAAGGATAACAAAGACAATAGCATAGCAGTTGAGCCCCTAAGAGAAAAGGCTCAAGGAGAGAGTCAATTTGACTACTTGCAGAGATCAGCTAGAGTTCTCTGGCTGCAGCAAAAATTTAACAATAGACCCGTCCGTGCCATCGGAGTGCTGGGAACCGATGTTTACGATAAGCTCATGGTCATACAGGCTTTTCGTCCTCTCTTCCCCGGGTCCATATTTTTTACCACAGACCTGGATGAGCGATATAGAAATCCTGAAAATCAGAAGCCGGCCATGAACCTGCTCATCGCCTCTAACTATGGATTATATCTTCAACCTGCTATCCAGAAGGATATCGCACCTTTTCGTGACACATACCAGATATCGGCATTTTTAAGCACTCTTGCTGCCATCTATGATTGGGATAGAGCGCTGATCAAAGAGGAGGATCAAAAATTATTTGGATCAGTGAAAGCGATGGTCACTGGCAAAAGGGAACCGCTGCTGCATGAGATGGGGAAGCACTATTTTTCGCCTTTAAGAACTACCCGGAAAAGCGATTCGTTACCTGAGGATATGTGTGCTGTGCTCTGGGCTCCCGAGTGCAGGGAGTTCAGCAGATTTTCTTTTGTAGAAGTTATCCTGAAGAGTCTTCTGATTTTGTCCATGCTGTCCGCTTTTGCTCTGTTCGTAGATGTTCGTCAGAGAATTATAAAATATTTTAAAAAATATCTGTCCCGGGCCAGGATACATTGGTTTCTCTCGGGAGTGTTCGCTCTTTATCTCCTGGTTGCCGTGATCATGGCAGTGTTATGGTTTTTTTTAAACGGCTTTTTGACCGAGCACGGAGTGGGAGAACCCATGGCTTTCTTTCAGGGCACCAGCATATGGTCCACTGAGCTCTATCGTTTGCTGGCAATTCTTGCAGGGGCTGGTTTACTCTTGCGGGCCGTATGGGAGCTCCAGGAAAGGGATGAAAAAGTAGAGGAGAGGCTACAGCAATTGAAACCAGCCAGGGAAGCGACATCCTTCTGGAAAACAAGATTCTTCTTCTATTCAGGCCAGGATCTTAACGCGCTCTCCAGGGGGATGAGGCCGAAGGAGTGTGAGTGTACAGTGGATGAATTCTGGGCAGCGCAGAGAAAACGGGGCGGCATCGACTTATCTTTTTTTATAGCCGTCGGGATTTTTGTCACTGCACTGATCTATCTCTATTTCGATGCCCCCTTTTTTGAAAATCTTTTTGTATCTGCCAGGGGGAATGTAGCTCGCCAGGCTCACCGGTTCTTGCTGTTTCTCTCTTTTGGGACGTTGCAGGCGCTGGTATTTCTGGTGGTAGGTCAATTTCTGTTCTGGATTGTTTTCTTAAAGCGGATCATAACCATCTCCATGGATGTCCAGAGCAAGTTTTATCATGAAAATGCCCATCTT
>JBNLFC010000086.1:0-10656 GCA_050305335.1 Leptospirales bacterium | reverse complement strand
TACACAATGGGTTTAATTAGTGAGAAACCATAATTGTAATTGGTGAATGTAGTAAGTGTAACAAATGTGTTTAAGTAGTTACAACATCAAAATGGAATTGTGCAGTTACAATATTTGCTTACAACATGCGTGTGTAATCAATATGGTGATCATATGTTAAAAAGTAAACAATTTAAGATGAAATGTATACCTGTTTTGGTTCTGGTACTATGCCCTATACCAGGGGATCCATTTGGGGGGGGGGGGGGGTTGAAAAGGCCTGCACCTTGGTGACCACGTTGATGTTTGGGAGGGGGTGAGACAAAGTCACTGTCAACACTGCATGAGGTGGGAGGAGGGCTCGGCCTATTGTCTGCATTTTTCCTGGCTGCCATCTTTGTCTACATTATAATGTAACTGATGTCAGTGTACATACGGGGATGTGTGCATACGTTGTTGGTAAAGAAATACCATGCTTACACTTTTTACAGTGTTGCTTGGGGTGGGCAGTCTGCTTACTGGGATCTTTCTGACGGTCCTAAAAACGGGCTGCATTTGAAGAGCATGGTTAGTAACAAAGTATCAGTGTATAACATAATTAGTCAGTGGCTAATGAAAATCAGTGAAGGGTTGTAGTTACACTAACCCTTCGCTCAGTCTGCACTTCTTCTTGCATACCATCCTCGTCACTCGAACTTCCGTGCTGCAATGAAGGTTTTGGTACCCTTCTCACTACTCTTTTAGTATTGCACCTACTTTGCAGGGGTTGTCGGTGGGGTGACGGTGGTGCCTTGCCTTTTCCGTCAGTCCAGGGGGTTCCTTTTTGCACCATCTAGGATGTGACTAAAAGAAATATTTGTAAGCAAGTGATATGAATCTTGTAATTGCAAACTGCAAGCATTGGGCCGAAACAGAAAATGGTAGTAGCATACAATATGCCAAGGAAGTCAAATGTATGTGCAAGACATTGTGACATGATGTTTAATTATTGTAATCTCATTGAACTGTAACTGTAACTGCAACATGAAGTAAATAAAATGCCAGGTAAATCATTTGTATATGCATAACACTGAAAAATAGTTGCAAGCTAATGGCATATATCTTGAAATTGCAAAACAGCAAGCAGTGGGCAGGTGGAGAAAGTGTTATAGCAATACAAAATGTCAAGGGAACTCAGATCTTTGTGCAAGACATTGTAACATCATGTTCAATACCTGTAATATCATTGTACTTGAATTGTAACTACATCATGAAGAAAATAAAGTGGCAATTACATCATGTGCATCTGCATAACAGTGAAAAAACCTTATATAGTAACAATGAATGTGAGACATGTGCTGTGCTTGGACATTATCTAGATGATACACGACATACTAACTAGCCAATATTGGAAAAAATTGTAACTTTCCCCCAGAAGGTAGGCTTATAGGGCCGATCCTCCTCTGCAGAGAAGTTATCAAAAATATCGGTTTCACCTCCCATCTCTGCGTCCATTTGCTCCGGCTCCAACTCCTCAGTTTTCCTGGCTCCCATTGCAGAATTACGCTTTTGGCTTTTCTTTCTTTCAGGTTGTGACTGTTTCATTTCGTTTGTCTCCATAGATTAGATAGTAGAGTAACGGTACAGCAATCAGGCTAACAAAGAGTCCTGCTGTGATACCGAATACAACAGTAAGGGCAAGGGGTCGCCATAGACCCGCGGTATCGGAATAATCAAAAATCAACGGTGACATCCCTATTACAGTCGTCAGTGTTGTCATCAATGCCGCTTTTAAGCGTAAAATAGATGCATGAATCAACGCATCCATACCATAGGGATTTGCCCCATTTCGAGCATTTGCAATGATCTCCGAGGCTATGAGTATGGAGTTATTCACCGTGTTGCCACCAAGAAGCAGCAAACCTATGAAAATGCTGAGATTCAGGGTACCTACAAAAAGGAAAAGGAAAATAGAGGTCAGTCCGAGAGAAACGGGAATTACTGTAAGAATTATGAGGGGATGTATAAAAGACTCAAATAGAAATCCCAGCAACAAATAGATTACCACAATAGAAAGAGCAATGGCAAATATCATCTGATTGCGCATAGTATCTGCCTTTTCTATTTCATCTCCAAAGGCAAAAACCACACCATCGGGAAGGTTCGCAGAAAGCTCCGAGGAAATATGGTTCACCATGGAACCTACGGATCCCCTTGAAAACTCCACGGAAATAGAGAGGGTGGGAACCTTATTTTTCCTTCGCAAAGATGTTTCTGATTGAGTTCTTGAGATATCAGTAATTCCAGAAAGAGGAATTGGAGATTTACCATTACTGACAGTGAGACGTTCTATCTCATTCAGCTTTAGATTTTCATTTTTTTCTCCCATCAAGCGTATGTCGATTTCCTGTTTTTGTTCAGGAATATACAGTTTAGAAATCACTGCCCCAAAGACCTGATAACGCAACTGCTGTGCCAGCTGACTGACATTCATACCTGTGCGCGCAAGGGCATTTCGCTGTGGTGCGATTTGCAAATCTTCCTTTTTTTCACGAAAATGCAGAATGACCCGATCGACATTGTCAATTCGCGACTTTAAGAGTGTAGATGACCGAGTGGCAGTCTGCCTCAACAAGTCGACATTATCAGAAAAAAAGTCCACCTGAATGGATTTCATAGCGTGGTCTCCGGTTGCACGATCGAAATAGACAAATGCGTCCCGATCCACTCCCTGACCAATTTCCTCGAGCTCGTCTATCACATCATCCAGATCGTTGTATCGTAACGCTTTGCTTTTGATTTTGATATTGAGCGTGCCATGCCACTTTTCCACGGTCGTAGTAATTCGCTCTACTGCAGGATGAGAAGCCAGAGCCTTCTCAATCCTTGAGATTACTACATTGGTCTCTTCAAGATGCGTTCCTGTCTGAAGATCGACTGATGCCGACACCTCGGGAGTTTGCAAAGGGTTGGATAGCTCAATATCCATGAAAGAAATAGCAACAACGCCTGTAGCTGTAACAATCATTGCAATCGATATAGACAGATACGTATGCTGCATCATCCAGCGAATCACCGATTTCAAGAAAGATTCTAAAGCGCTACCCGCCCGAGCCCCATTTGTTTCCACATAAGCTATCCACTTTTTTATACGCGGGTCGTTGATCCTTTTTTTAAAAAAACCGTTGTCCACTGATTCAAATATCCTGGAACTATTGAGGTGCTGAACAAAGGCAGGCAACATTGCCAGAGAAAAGAAAATAGAGATTAACAATGCGGCCGTGACAGATACGGAAAGAGCCGAGAACAGATCCCGAATCTCTCTACTCACAAATAGAAGGGGAAAAAAAACGATCACGGTGGAAAGCGTTCCAGAAAAAAGCTCATTCCCAAGAGATGATGTAGACTGAATAATCAAGTCAGCAGTCTCTTTGACATTCAGTTTTCTTTTTAAAATTCTTTCCAGAGACGCCGTTACGATGATGGAGTTATCGATCACCATGCCGGAGGACATAGCAAGACCTGACATTGTCATTACATTGAGATCAAATCCCATAAAAAAGAGTATAAAAAGGGTTGTTGCGACGCAAAAAGGAATGGTCAGCGCCACGATACTGGTGAGAGAAAAGTTTCTGGTAAAAAGAAATACAATCAAAGCTGCAAGAATGGATCCCGAAATCAATTCTCCTGAAAGTCGATCAATAGAGCTTCGAATGTATTTTCCCTGATCATAAACCAGCGAGAAGGAGATATCGGGATAGCTCTTTTTAATTTCATCGAAAATTGAGCTGCACGCCTCGGAGATACTCAAGGAATTGGCAGTACCGGCTTTGTCCACGTAGAGAGAAACGCGCTCCTCTCCATTCATACGCGAAAGTGATTCCGGAGGACGGTAATGATCCTCTATGGATACCATGTCTGACAGGCGGAAAAGCCCCCCCTTTTCAGTCATTGAAAAGAGAGACTCGATATCCGACGGATTGCGAAATTTATTGTCAACTCTGATCAGCTGGGAATTGGCTCCATACGTTTTCCCTACTGTCACGGAATTGTTGTAGGAGTCTATAGCCCCGGAAATGACATCCAGCGTCGAACCGGACAAAAGAATTCTTTCGACCGGAACCAACACCTGAATCTCTCTCTGGCGGCCCCCATATACTTGAATTTCGGAAACCCCATCAATTCGCTCGAATTTTGGCTTTATACTGTTTTCAACAATGCCCCGGACTCGGGTCGTATCCAGACTGGTGCTGGCCGCCGTTAGAATATAGACCGGTTTTTTGTTAGGATCGTACTGAAGAATGACCGGCTTTTCCACCTCCCGTGGGAAGTTATCTTTGATCAACTGAAGGTTTTCAGATACATCCATAATACGAGAACGCATATCGGCGTCTCGATTAAAAAGCACATGGACACGCGATTCGTTGTCGGTGGATTCGGAAATAATGGACTCTATACTGGAGATGCCCGAAAGGATTCTCTCCATCGGGACGGTAATGATTTTCTGAATATCGTAAGGCGTCATTCCGCTGTATCGCGTAAGAATAGTAATCCCGGGTCGATTCGAGGGTGGCAAAAGGTCGATCTTCATGCGCATGGCAGAGGTAATGCCGAGAGTCGCCATAGCCGTAAAAAGCATGGTACTCAATACCGGTCTGCGAACGAAAAAACGAACAAATGCTTCCATAATTCAGCTCTTTTTGCGTCTCCCGATTAAAAAAACTTCTGTTTTATAAAAAAGGACAGGATAAACGATAAGTGATAGAACGGAAGATGCAAAAATTCCACCCAGTACAGAAATGGCCAGCGATGACTGTACATTTTGAAAATTTAATGCCATGGGCAGCATACCCACAATGGTGGTTAAGGATGAGAGAAAGATTGGCATAAGACGCGACTGGCAACTCTTTACGACCACCGATTGCATCTGCCCGGAAATATCTTCTTTACTCTTTTCTGACTGAATTTGATTGGAGCTTTCTCTCAAGCTTTCAAAGAGAACAATTGTTGCATTCACAACAATTCCCACAAGCATGATCAGCCCCATTCCGGAATTAATGTTCAAAGATCTAGCAGTGATGAACAGAGCAAGGAAGGAACCGGAAAACATCAGTGGAACTGCCACCATCAAAACCATGGAATGCACAAATGATTCGAATTGAGCGGCAATCAGCTGATAGATGAGCAGTATGGAAAGAAGAAATGCAAAAACCAAATTCATCAGAGAAGTTCTGGTTTCAGCATTATCGTCTTTAACGTAGACCTGAAACTCTTCCTCTTTCCCGGAATCGCTAGCAGATCGGAATTCTTGAATTACCGAATCCAGTTCGTTCTCGCTGTATTGCGGAAGAAATTCGATTCGCTCTACATTGCTCTGGTTTTCCCGGAGGTAGGAGGAGTAGCCCCTTGATGGAGAGACGCTAACCAACTGCGCAAGGGGGATGCTTCCTCCCTCTGGAAGAGGTACGTTATACGCCAGAACTGAGTCAACGCTGTTCCGATTCAATTCCGGGAACTGTACACGAATATCATACTCCCTGCTCAACTCCCTGTAGGAAGAGGCCGAACGCCCTGCAACAGCAGTACGAAGGTGGGCAATAATTTTATCCGGTGACAGTCCGGCACCGGATGTTTGTGCAGGGTCAATTTTGATCAGGTATTCAGGGTAACGCTCCCCGATTGTTGATGAAAAAGGATGGAAGCCTTTTTTTTCAAAGAGATCCGCCAGACGCTCAGACATGAGCCGGGCAACCTTCCTATCGGCAGAATTGATTTCCACCACGATATTGTTGCTACTTCCACCCAGGACCTCCTGGAGAATGTCTCCCTGTAGAACGGAAGTATACTTAATAGAAGAAATGTTCCTGAGAGAACTTTCCATGCTTCGTAAAAAAGAGGCAGAACTGGTTTTCCCTACATCCAGAGTTATCAACGATTCGCTATAATTCGCTTTTTTTACGCCGTTGATCAGATTGGAAATTTCGCCATCCTCGTATCCGATATTTGTTACCACCGACCGAATGCCCCGAATAGACATAAGGTGTTTCTGAAGGTCAGTAATAAAAGATTCACTACCTGCCACATCAGTTCCCGGAGGTAGCGTAATAACGGTTTTGATATACCCGGAATCCACTTCTGGAAAGAGCTCTTTTCGCAAAAAGAAAAAGAACATCACACCTATCGCCGCGGCAATTACCATGACATTCCATACACGGTGCGGTTTATGAAGAGCAGCTGTCAAAAGTCGCAAATAGGAGCCTTCCACCTTCTGATAGAAGCTCTCCCCGCTTCGAAAAAGTGGGCCGCTGAGTTTATCCAGATAGCGCAAGACCTTTTGCATTTTTTCGCTTGAGGTAAAATCAATGGATGTGATTACGGGAACGAAAAGAAGAGATGATATCACCGACGAGAGAAGGGAGAAAGTGACAGTGAGCGCAAGGTCACGGAAAAGCTCGCCCGCCAATCCTGAAACAAATATAATCGGTAGAAAAACCGCCACAGACGTAAGAGTGGAAGAAATCACAGAATTGGTGACCATACCTCCCCCACGAATAGAAGATTCACGCAAAGAGAGCTTCGGGTTTTCCCTTCGAACAGTGAGAATAGACTCCAGCGATACAATGGAAGCATCCACAAGCATCCCCACGCCCAGTGAGAGTCCACCCAGGCTCATGATATTGATGGTAACATTACTCAAGAACATGAAGAAGAAGGTAGTAATAATGGAAAAAGGAATACTCAGAGATACTACGGCCGCGGCAAAAACATTCTTCAAAAAAATATGCAACACAAAAAAAGAGATCACAGCACCAAGAATTGCCGCAATGGCTACCGAACGAATGGAGTCAGAGATAGTCAAAGAAGCATCATCGATTACCTCCAGCTTGATATTATTCGCATACTGTGTGTTGATTTTTTCAATAGCGGCACGGGCAGCTTTCGCCGTGTTGACGGCGTTGCTATCGGGTTCCTTTCTCAGAGTAACAACCAGGGCTCCTTCTCCGTTGTAAAGAGTCGCCCCTACCCTCTCGCGAAAAGAGTCCTGGACCTCAGCAACATCTTTCATATGAATGGATGCGCCCGACTCTGACGTATTTACAATTACTTCATCAATCTCTTTTACCTTCGTATACTGCCCCATAATTCGCAACGAAAGCTCTTTGTCCCCATGATAAATCTTTCCTGCGGGAAGATTCAGATTATTGGCATCCAGAATCTCCATAATCCGATCAAAGTTGAGATTGTAGGCATTCATCTTTGCAGGGTCCACAGAAATGCGGATTTCCCGCTTCATACCCCCAAAAATTGCGGCTGACGCTATGCCTTCCACCCGCTCCAATAGAGGCTTAATATTGGTCTCGACGTAATCTCGGGAATGGGCAAAATCTAAACCCACGGGGTGAACCACAACGGTCAAAAGCGCTCTATCTGATGGATTGAACTTAATAATGGTAGATTTTCCCGTATCCTGTGGAAGCATGGGTGCAATAAGATCAAGCCTCTGTCGTATATTGATCACAGCCATATCCAGAGAGGAACCCCAGTCCAGGGTAGTCTCCACCACTGATAATCCCTCCTGAGAAAGGGCGTTGATCTTTTTTACTCCCTGCACTGCAGAGACCGCGTCCTCAATGGGACGGGTTACAAGATTTTCCATCTCCTCCGGAGCAGTGGTCCCATATGGCGTAATGATATATAGCCTGGGAAAAACAATAGGCGGAAGAAGGCTCATTTTTGCCCGGGAGATTCCCACTACACCAAAGAGCATAATAGCTGATGCCACCATAAAGGCTGCCACAGGTCGTTTTACAAAAAAAGTTATCATAGGTCGTCAATATAGTCCACGATTATGGAATCACATCCCCGGTATAAGTAAAATAGAAGTCATAATCGTTTTGCATGATATTCCCATTGTTGTCCAGGGCGCCATTCGCTCCACCATTTATATGCAGTTTCAGCAATGGATATTGATGCAAGCCAGGATCTGCATACGGTACATCTTCCATGTGAATAAGTATCCTGGCACTATTGGGAGTAAGATTATCGACTTGCACATCATAAATGTTCGCAATAATATTTAAGCCCGCATTGATTTCAATGCTAAATGCAAGAGCATCGATCAAGGCATTTCTCTGCAAATCAATGGGCTGATTGAAATCGACCTTCAACCACACTGTCTCTGTAGGAGACCCAATTCCAGGATAATCCATGTCAATAGTATGACCAAGCTCTATGGAATCAAACTGGTTTAGAATTATAAACTCATAGGGAACCAGCACCTGAACGTTGTCTCTATCTGCCAGACTGCCATCTTCTGACTTATACTGGGAAATTCCTGTCACAGCGAGATAGCCAGAATTAGCACCGTCCGTCACAAACGGATAAGTCTGATCACTTCCCATATCATAGCCTGATAAGTCGGTGGCGCCAGAAGAAATGCCAAGCTCATAGTGAGTAGTTGTAACAAGCTCATCAGGAAATGATAATGTTAACGTATCCCCGACCACATTCCAGCTTTTGACCATAGAGGCAGATGGTGAAAGAGATATTGCAGCCTCAGCATTGATCTGATTCATAGGTTCACTGAAACGAATGATAATATCGTCTCCTTTTTCCACGCCATGTGTGGTGACACCTTGCACAAGGGTATTGCTACCAGCCACCACATTAACGATGTAGGGACGATTGATATCCGTTCCTACTGTAAATAAAACCGTGCTACTGTTTTTCAAAGGATTACCTACGAGATCGGTCAGGGACTCATTGATAGTGATGGTATAGGTGCTGCCAACGCTCAAAGGGGTATAAGGTTGAATGACAATTGTAGTTCCGTTATTCTCCACAGACATTTGCGAATCAAAGTATGGCGATACAGAGATCCCATCGCTGGCGGTGGAAAAGTCTATGGGTTCTGAAAAATAGAGGCGAATCACTTGAGTGGTGGGAATCTGGTCCGCCCCATCCGCGGGAGAAGAACTGACAAAGAGGGGAGGCGTCCTATCTTCCACAGAAAAAAAACCTACTTTATAAGTATTTTCAATATTCACTCCCTCCGCTGATTCTGCTGATCCGGCTACCGTAAGAAAATATTTTCCAGTTCCCTTGAGAGGCTCCTGGGGGCGAAAGACCATTTTGACACTGCTTTCCCAGCTAATCTCGCCCACGGCAGTACCGGAATTAGAAGTGATGGAAAAGCTTTCTCTGGTTTTCTCCTGATCCATGGGGCGGTCAAAGAGAACCCAGAGAGTATCTTCCGACAAGCCCTGCTGACCCTCCACAGGATTGGAGGCCAATATGCCGGGTCTCTCTCCACCCCCTGGAAGAAGAATAGCATCCAGCTCCTTCTCTTTACAGGAGTGCAGGGCCAGAAAAAATATAAATATAAACAAAATTCTTTTCATAATTGTCCTCACATGAAATGGCTTCCCATTCCAACATCACTTTAATATTCCAATACCATAATTGCGTCTGGATCAAGGGCAGGTTTCCGTAACTCTCAAATTGACAGTCATATCATCCTCCATCCATGTCTCACTTTGATAAGGTGTTACAATTGGTGCGCTCAAAACACCTGAAGTTGTACCGGAGATACGAAGTTGGTATTCATTATTTTCACCAAGTTCACTTATATATATTTTAAGCGTATCATCCGTGAGCGCTCCGGTTTCAAAATTGAATCCGGTCAAATGACTGGCTCCACTGGAAGTTCCTATTACCCTGTTAAACGTAACATTGGAATTCAGAGCAGAGGCCCGATCCAGAGAGTGATCAAACCAAACTCTTATTAATAAAGAACCATTGCCCGTAGACGCGTATGTTACATCGCATATTGTGGTGTAGCCGGCCGAATTGACAGGGATAGGTATGGCTGTCGGACTTGAGCCATTTGCATACGCGGCTATGGGTCCAACTATCAAGTAATTGGAATTCACCAGGCCTGCCGAGTTGTCCACCCGGAAGTTCAGATAGATGTCGTCTAAAAGCTGGTTGCCGGCTATGTCTGTGGCACTGCTGGAGATCTGAATGCGATATTCGCTCTCAGGATCCAGCGGACCATCGGGGGTAAAGACAAAAGCGGAGAAATCGCTTTCCCATTCAACCGTACCGTATACTGCATCTCCTGTGAGTAGCTTCGTGATCCGAAATGAGTCACCCGAAACTTGATAGTCCATGGGTTCCGAAAACGCAACACGGAAAGGACTGTCTTTGCCCACTCCTGCAATGCCATCCGTCATAAGAAAAACACCGTCTTCATAGACTCCCACAAGCTCAGGCCTTACAGCATCGCTTCTGGCAACAAAAGAAGAGGTAAAGTTTTTTAAAAATGAAACGCCATCTGCATTGGTAGCACCGGTAGTGATGGTGATGGTATACTCTGTCCCGGCGGTCAGGCTATCTACGGAATCAACGGTCAATGTTTTGAAACTGGGATCCCAGGATTTGACGGCCAGAGTGGAAGGTGAGATACGTAGCGCCTTTTCCACGGTGAGAGGATCCATAGAGTCACTGAATTCAATAACAATATTGGTATCTTCAGGAACGTTCTGTGCATTTCTGGAAGGCGTACAGGTGACCACATGAGGTCGGTCGATGCCCGCGCCTGATACGAATGAGACCATGAAATCCACACCCATGGCAACGTTCTGTGCCGACTCTGCGGTTTTAGTGACTTTTAAAGTATACGAATTGCCGAGAGTG
>JBNLFC010000085.1:0-10685 GCA_050305335.1 Leptospirales bacterium | reverse complement strand
ACAGGATACGAGGCAGGGGATTGCTCTGCTCAATGTTCATAATACGGCCCCTTTGCGAGGCAGTGGTATGGTTTAGCGAAACCGCCAGGTTGAAAGGCGAGTTTTCTCTTATCATTCGTTCAATGCCCGAGATGACGCCTGCCGTACTGATTGTGATATGGCGTGCGGATATATTCAGGCCGTCCGGATGATGGAGAGTGTGCGCTGCCTTCATAACATTTTCATAGTTTCGCATGGGTTCTCCCATGCCCATGAAAACCAGATTGGTGGGAGTCTCCTTTCGCAGGCGAATCATCTCATAAATTTGGGATAGGATCTGTCCTGTGGTAAGGTTGCCGCCGAATTTTAACTTTCCGGTAGCGCAGAATGCGCAGTCATAAGAACATCCATCCTGACTGGATACGCAGATAGTTTTGCGTCTGCCCGAAACCAACCAGACGGTTTCGATCTTTCGAACGTTACGTCCGTCTTTCAGTTCGAAAAGCATTTTCTCGGTTCCATCCCGTGAGAGGTGTCTCTCCAGAACTGTGGGTGGTGACAGAAGGTTCATCTCTGCCAGCCGGTCTCGCAGAGATTTTGGGAAGTCGGTGAACTCTTCTACTGAGGAGGCCAGATTTTTGTGGATCCATCGAAAGGCCTGTTTTCCGCGATAGGAGGGCTCGTTTAAACTGGCAAAAAAAGAGATCAGTTCGCTCTGGCTCAAATCCGCCAGAGAGGCAGGAATATTTTCCTCTCTATCAATCTTATCCATGGGTCAGGGAATTCTCCTATTACTTGCAAGATATGCGTTTTCAGGCAAAGCGGAAACGCCCGTTCCCATTTTCTGCTTCAATGGAACCGATAACGCCAATCTCTCCGTCTACTCGGTCAGGAAGAAGCTTCCATGACTCCCGGAGAATCTTAAGCGCACCGTCCAGCTCAGCCGGTGACACAGCCACCACCAGTCCCACGCCCATGTTGTATACCGAAAAGAGCTCTCTCTCTTCCAGATCTCCCTTTTCCCGTATGACCTGAAAAAGATGGGGCACTTTGATGGTTGTTCGGTCCACCTCCGCAGAAAGCCCTGCGGGCAGAATGCGAGGAAGGTTCTCTTCAAAGCCCCCTCCGGTCACATGCACAATGCCTTTCACAGAAATTTGCGAATCCAGAAGAGGTCGCACAGCTTTCTCATATATAACGGTAGGCCGCAGCAATATTTCCTTTAACAAAAATTCTCTTTCAGCTGCGATCTCCGGCAAGGAACCATCTGGTTTTAAAAAAAGTTTTCGTACAAGAGAAAGACCGTTGGAGTGAACACCTGAAGATGGCAGGCCAATGAGCAAATCCCCCCGGGATATCTCTCCGCCATCTATGAATCTTGATTTTTCCACGATTCCGGTCATAAAGCCGGCCAGATCGTATTCGTCGTCAGGCATAACGCCTGGATGTTCCGCTGTCTCGCCGCCGATGAGGGAGGCATTGGCCCTTCGACACCCTTCTGCAATGGATTCGCCGATGGCCACCATCCTTTCCGTGTGCAGAGCTCCGCAGGCAATGTAGTCCAGAAAGCCAAGAGGCCGGGCACCGGTGGCCAGAATGTCGTTGGCCACCATAGCCACAAGATCAATGCCGATGGTGTCATGGCGATCGAAGAGACGCGCCAGAGTCAGCTTGGTTCCTACTCCGTCTGTTGTGGAAACAAGAACCGGATTGTCATATTTTTTAAATTCACTCAGGTCGATCAAGCCGCCGTAGCCTGTTTGCGATGCCATCACAGCGGGGGAGTGGGTGCTCTTTGCGATTTGAGATATGCGTGTGGAAAAATCACGGCCTTTTACAGTGTCCACACCCGAGTTTTTGTAACTCTCCGATCCGTGCATAATCACCTCTTCCGACTTTCAAGAATGCGGGCATTGTAAGTTCCCTCAATGTAAATCGGGACTCCAATTTCTTTCATCTTTTCTATAACTTCTTCTACAGATTGGGGAAGATGAGCTAATGGCCCGGTTTCTTCAATCCCTGTTTCAGGAATTCTGTGTGCATTGCCATGCCTCTTTTCATCCGACTCATCCAGAAGATCCTCATCAAGGGGGGGGCACTCTTCCTTGATGGACTCCGTTGTGTTGGGGTCAGGCTGAACCATGGTAAATATCTTTTTTGCATTACTCCAGGAGAAAGAAACCAGTCTGCCTGATTCGCGTTTTCGGAGAATGAAATCAACTTCACGCCAGCCCTCGGGAGCAGCCCCTGTTCCCAGTGGAGTAGGAAAGTTGCCATGAGTATAGAGCTCTTCCCAGACCCGGTTCCAGAGATGATCCATTACCTGGCACCTTTCACGATCCTGCCTTTTCTTCATGCGAGCAGGTTTGATGGGATAGTCATGAATCATTGCACCCAGTTTGCATCTACCGTTGCACATTGAGTCTAAATAGTCGCTGGCTTTCAAGCTGGCGTTGAGAGCCCCCCTGCTGATTTCTAGTGCTACTGCGTATCTGGGAATTCCCGTATCCCCCTCAAAGAAGCTGCGAATGGGCAGACCGGCTTCGCGCAACAGAACCAATCCGGCAAAAAGATCTTTGAGGTGGAGAGCCACCAGAGAAGCATAACGTACGTAGTGAGCACTGGCTGCCTGCAGCCTTTCCTTTAATGGCGATTTCTTCTCTCTTTGAAAGAGGTCCAGGTAGCCATCCAGCACAAGAATCGGTCTCCAGGAAGCGGCATTGTAACTGGAAAGAAGCTCATGAATTCGCCGGAGTTCTTGCTCTTCATCGAGCACATCGCGCAAAAACGCTAGATTGAGTGTGAAGATTGGCGGGGATGCAACGAGGGTCTTTGCACCTGACAGGGACTCCGAGTCGTTGACGTATAAAGCAGGCGAAGGAGATGTTTTCTCGTTCAAGCCTGGAGCATTGGCAATCTTTTTTTTTCCTGTGCGACTGCGTTGCACTCCGGAGCTTGGGGTTGCAGAAGAGCGAGAGGACGAAGATGTACTGCGACTGGCCGATGGCTCTGTTTTGCTTTTCTTTGAGGCGGCTGGCCGTGTCTTTTTTGACGCACTTCTTTTTTTTGTCTTTGGATTTTCAGATCTGGTGGAAGCCATATATGCAAGCCTGGAAAGGAAGCACCCCTGCAGGGCAGCCTTTGGCATTGTCATTCTATGCAAATCTTTTTTTCATGGCAAAATTGGAGCGGGCTTTCCATGGCCCGATTGCAAAGCTATGCATAGATACACTCATTTCTCCACAGGCCTCTCTTTTGCCGGATTGATTCTCTTATCTATGGGTGCCATTCTGGCCCAACCCTCTCTCAGTGATGATCAATGCCGGGAAGTTTACTATCACATGATAAAAATCATGTCCGAGGATGAGAGCTTTCCAGCTCATAGTGCCATTGCCAGCGTAGAAGACTCTCTCAGGGCGTCCGAAGTGGAGACACGAGAAGTGGAGCGGTGTGTCAAAGAGATGAGTCTGGAAACCTATCGGTGTCTGGCAAATGCAAAAGATGTCATTGACCTGATGCAATGCAACTCCCCCCTCTCTACAGGTTCTGAAAGCCAGCCTCAGGCGGGCAACCAGGCCTCTTCTGCAGCCACTGAGACTTCAGATGGTGGCTTCAATGCTCTCCAGGTAAAACCGATAGCCATCTCGGTAGCGGCATGCAAGAAAAGCTATGATCATCTGGTTTCGGTCTACAGCAATTCTCCAATTCTGAAAAAGAGAGTGGATGGTGGGGAGCTCCTGAAATACTGGAATTCCAGTGAAGCAAAGACGTCATACCAGAAAAGGTGTCAGACCGTTTTCACAGCAGCAGACCTGGGGTGCATTCTATCCACCACGGACCCGGACGTAATCCAGGGTTGTCTGATTCAAATTCCAGAGTGAAATTGTTATTGCTTTTTCCCGTTATAGATATACATTTTCGTCGTTGGTCTCCTTTTGTCGAACTTGTGTGGGCATTTTTCTGTCAGGTTACAGGCAAAACTTTCGTATATAAAGATTGCTGAGCCAGAGGTGTGGATTGCTCCCATGTGAGTGTGCAGCTATGGGAAAAATAGCCGGAGGCCTTCAAATAAACCTTATAGAGAGGAATGAAACATGGATCTTATTCTGAACCCGGCCATACTTTCCGGCCTGCTCATTGGAGCATTCATGGTTGTAATGGGCTTTGTGATCTATTTCGCAGTAAAAAAGAAGATATGATTATTTTCATGTAGAGGTGGGGCAGCGATAAAAGAGACCCTGCATTTTTTCTGGTGGGAAAACAAAAAAAAAATCGAGTTCGTGAAGTGGATGAAAATGCGCCCCGGTCACTCCGGGGCAAGCTTTCGGTCCATGGTTAACTGGCAATTGCCATTTCTTCAAAAGTATAAAGGTCTTTAGGGCATGTCCGACCGCAGGCCTGACATCCAATGCATGATGCATCATTCTGAATGCTCATGATTTTCTTCTCAGCCTCGTCATCAAAGGCATCTACATACTCCCCGTCTTCAGTGACACCAATCAAAAGTAAAACACCCTGACCACAAGCCTTGAAGCATCTTCCGCAACCAATGCAATCAGATTGCTTAATGGTTTGAACAAACATCGGTGTATAAGAGCTCCCACCCTTTGTTAGTGCTGTGTAAACTGACATAATTGCATTTCCCCCTCCGGTTGTGCGTATTGATAATGCAGGAACCGAATTTTTATATCTAAAAAAAGGGCATATCTGGGAGCAATAAAAAAAAATGTTAAAAATAAAAGCATAAATTCAAATATGCACTTTTTTTAGGCATATTTGCGCCTCCGTACAGGCTCCTGGCATTAAACACCTGTCACGATGGGTTTTCCAGGAAGAATGCGGCTGTATGCAACGTAGCTGATATTTTCCGGGAAGAATAGCGGGAAAACTGAACCTCCTATAAATTCAATTCTCAAATGACTTTACGCCTCCACCTCTTAGCATAGAATGATCCAGCGAAAGCATTGCTAAAATCATGCAATAGCGAGAAACGTAGAAACAGGGAATTTATATGCCTTTTTTATCAATATCAACCCTTGGCTCTTTCCAGGTAACTCTGGATGGAGTGGAGGTGGAGGGATTCGAATACAACAAGGTGAAGGGACTTCTGGCTTATCTGGCAGTAGAGTCCAACCGTGCTCATCACAGGGAACTTCTGGCTGAAATTCTCTGGCCTGATCGTCCAGCACAAATGGCCCGCAACAGTCTTCGCCAGGCCCTCTCCATACTTCGTAATGCAATACAGGACCGGGATGCGCAGGTACCTTTCTTGCTAATCAATCGTGATTCCGTGCAGTTCAATCGAAGAAGTGACTACTGGTTGGATGTTGATGTTTTTATCGATAGTTTACAGGCATGCCGTTCTTCTTTGAGAAAGGGAGTCGATTCCAATACCCGCTCCTGCATTCACTGGCTCAAACAATCGGCACGGCTCTTTCGCGGAGAGTTTCTGGATCAATTCCTTTTGCAGGATTCCAACCAGTACTCGGATTGGATTAAGATCAAAAGGGAGGAATACCGCAGGCAGGCCATTGAAATATTTGCACTCCTTTCCTCTTACCATGAAAGACAGGGGGATCATGACGATGCCAGGCAATACGCCCGTCGCATGCTGGATCTGGATCCCACTCATGAAGATGCCCACCGCAAGTTAATGCGCATCTACTATCGTCTGGGGGATCGTAGTTCGGCTATTGCGCAGTACGAACTCTGTCGTCGCCTCCTTGCGGAACAACTGGGTGTCAAACCCGAAGAGGAGACAGTCACCCTGTTTGATAGAATCCGATCTCTGGAAGAAGTGCGGCCCGAAGGCATGGCCCACCCTGTGGATGTTCTTTCCCGACCCCATTTCATTCCCAGAGAGGACACACCTCTTCTGGGTCGTGAAAAAGAGGTCTTTTCGATCATGGAGATTCTGGATGACCCGGCCACTCATCTTTTGACCATAGTAGGGCCGGGAGGTGTGGGGAAAACTCGTATCGCACAACGTGTTGCCCGGGACCGTCTGGAAAAATATGCGGATGGTGTGTTTTTTGTGGCGCTGGCCGCTTTGCCCGGTGCAGAATACATCCCCGTAGCAATCGCCGACGCCATGAACCTGGATTTCTCCGGGGAGCGGGATAGGACCGAACGGTTGATGAATTCTCTCCGGGATCGGGAGCTGCTTCTGGTTCTGGATAATATGGAACATTTGACCGGCGGATCGGATCTGGTGAATGAGCTACTGGTTCTTGCTCCAAAGTTGCAGGTGGTTGTAACTTCCCGGGAGATGCTGGGAATTGCCGGGGAAAAACTTTTCGAGCCCAAAGGCTTGCGTTATCCTGATAATGACGATGGGTCAGATTTCGACTCTTTCAGCTCCGTGCAACTGTTTGTAAGATCGGCACGGAGATTGGACCAGGAATTTTCTCTCACTGCCATGAACCGGGAACCAGTAGGACGAATTTGCAGACTTCTGGAAGGCGTACCCCTGGGCATTGAGCTGGCCGCTTCGTGGGTGCGAGTCCTGTCGGTGAGCGAGATTGCCGGAGAAATTGAAGAAGACTTAAGCTTTCTGGAATCCAATCGAACCGATCTTCCGCAACGACACAGGAGTCTTCGTTCGGTTTTTCAAAACTCATGGAACATTCTTTCTGAAGAAGAGCGCAAAGGTTTCAGTGCCCTTTCCGTTTTTCATGGAGGCTTCTACCGTGATGCTGCCGAATCTGTGGCCGGTGTGAGTCTGGGCGCCCTTGCCTCTTTTGTTTCGCGCTCACTGGTGCGGCGTTCTATGGAAACTCGCTATGAAGTTCATGAAATTCTTCGCCAGTTCGCGTATGAGAGGCTGGAAGGAGAGTTGCGGGAGAAGACCGAGCACCTCCATATGGATTACTTTGCGGGTCTACTGGGGGAAAATGAGTCGGCACTGAGAGGGATTGACCAGAAGCGAATTCTCGAAGAGATTGATATAGAAATGGGCAACATCCGCAGGGCCTGGATCGGTGCGTGTTCCCGCGGAAATCTTTCGGTAATGGAGCGCATGCTGGATCCTCTCACGCGCTATTATGAAATACGAAGCCGTTTTCAAGAAGGGGAGGAGGCCATGCATATGGCAATCACTGCTCTTTCTGTGGATGTGATCGAAGCTCGAAATCCTCAGAAAAAACGCCTTATGGGCAATCTCCACGGAGCTGTTGCCTGGTATATGATGCGGAGGGGTGATTTGAACGGTGCCCTGACGCACCTGCAACGGGCCATGGAGATGCTACTACCTGCGGGTGAAAATCGTAGCCTGGCGCTCCTTTATTGCTCCTTCGGTATTCATTGTCAGATGACGGGAGATCTGGACAAATCCAGGTCTTATCTTGAGAAGTCTCTCTCTTACCATATTCAGACCGAGAATAGTTGGGGAATGGCCGAAGCTCTGCGCAATCTGGGGATTACGAATATTGCATTGGGTGAACCGGCCACTGCCAGGGAGGTTCTGGAAGAGAGTCTGGAGCTTTACCGTCTGGAGGGAGACGTGCGGGGGGTAGCGCAAGCTCTGGATGGACTGGGGCGCATTATGCGGGATGGGGGGGAACTTGATGAATCTACCAGTTTATTCCGCGAAAGCTCCGAGATTAAGACCGAACTGGGGGATCGCTGGGGCAGTGCCGTTTCGTTTCGCGAACTGGGGGATAACGCCAACAGTAAAGGTGATCTCAAAGGTGCCAGATCCCTTTACCTCAAGTCACTTTCGCTTTTCCATGAAACCGGAGACCTTCTTGGAGCGGTTTCTCTTTACAACAGAATGGGGGAGGTGGATGGAAGCTCCGGTGAGCGAACCTCAGCTCGCGTAAATTATGTAGCAGCGCTGGAACAGAGTCAGCAGGCGGGAATCATTACCGGAATACTGGAGTCACTCCTGGGATTGGCACGTCTGGACATGGAGAACGAGGCGAAGCGAACTCAGGTTATCAATCTGCTACAACTGCTGGAAGGTCATGACCGCTCCAGTCCCTTTGTAAAAAAAGAGGCAACTCTTCTTCTGGAAGAACTTGTAGGTGAAGATGCTCTGTCCAATGGTAAAGAGGGTGACAGTGAGCGGATGAAGACGCTGCTCTCCATGGATGAGGCAGTGGGATACTATCTTCAGAGGGAGCGACAGGTCGATTGAGTCTTTTTTAAGATTGTCTCATGTTTCCTTTCCCAATGATTGCTCACTCCCCTGTGTGAAAGCCGACCTGACACGTTCCGCTTTCACACAGGACCTCTTTTCGCATCGGCTTGTGCTTGCCGGCTGTGACTTCAACGGGAATGTACCCGCCTCCGAATAGTATATAGTCCATACGCCCATTGCGGGCATCGGTAGTGAACGACTCCCCTTCCTGAAAAAGGACGTCCGGGAACGTTACCCGCGCCTGGACAGGGTTGTCGAATCGATCCCTGGAGTGTACGGTGATTGTGGGTCCCCTTCTATATACTTCGTAGCTTTCCAGAGATAGCCTTCGCATTCCTTCGATGGAGCGTATTCCATCGGTAGGGTACCATGGTGTCAGGTAAGATCCTTCCACAATATAGGCCAGTGTGCCGTATTTGAAATGAATGTAATCTTGATCCGTCCCATCCACAGAGTAGATGTTCCGTACAGTCTCATAATTTTTATCATCGCGATTGCTGCTACCGGCTTTTGCCAGGGCTTCGCCGGCTCTTATGGCTGCAGACGGGTAGGGATTGACGGCGCCGTCCGCGGTATACGGTACAAGAACCCGGGTTGCAAAGCAATGGTAGGAGAGGGATATGACCGGCCGTTCTTTATCAAGCAAAGCCATCATGGCCCGGGTTTCGGGTTCCGATGCCGCACTTTTCCCTCTATAGAATACGCTTGCGGGATCGTTGCTGGAGGCGCTTTCGATTCCGGAATTCCATAAAAATGGGTAGTTGCGATTCAAATCGACGCCATTTCTCGGATCAAATGCATTGCCTGCATGTAATGTATCCCTTCCATTTTTCCTTCCAGAGGCAACGGTTCGGTTCCAGAAGTTATCAACTCCATCGGGATTGACAACGGGCACAAAGACCGACCGAAAATGGCTGAGATAATACTGGAGTTTGTCTCTATGCTCTTTTGCATATTGGGCGATGGATTCTGGCAGGTGGTCATTGGCTGGCTCTTCATGGGTGGAGGCCAGTAAAAGCAAGGCAATATCCAGCACATAGTCGATGGTGAGAGGTTCACTGCCGTGATGACTTCCGTTGAAAAAGATAACAGGTTTATCGGTCTGGGATTTTACATCTCTGGAAAGTATCAATGCATATATGGGACGCCCTCTGACACTGCGGCCTATGATGCGCAGGTCTGATTCGTCCGGGTAGAGTTGTTGGAATATCTTAAAAATCGCCTCCACCGTGGTATTGTCTTTGTATCCATTCCAGAGTTTTTTTAAGTTGCTACTATTCCGCCGCTGCACAATGTCCGGTGAAATCTCGGCAAAGGGAGGCGTCGCATCCGCTACGTAGCCTGCGCGCAACATGGCTTCCTTATCCCTGAGAGAGACTCTGTAGCGAAATTCCCCTTTGCCCGATGGCAGTATGGTAAACTCTTCTCTATTGCTTACTCTCGATAGCAGTTTTCCTTGCAACGGGACTCGACCACTTACTATGACTATACGGTCGCTCCAGAAAAGATCCGGTTTATAGTAGAGAGTGGAACATGATTGATGAAAACCCGACAGCAACCAGATTCCCATCCATGTGATAGCGACAGTCCGTGAATCTACCATAACAATAACACATTGGGCGTAAACAGCGCCTGTGTGTCATTGTTTTTCCCGCAACTTGAAAGAGGGGACACTGGCCACCTGGTTTTTGGTCAGAGGGGCTCTGTTAATCTCTTGCATGTAATCTTTATAAATACCAAGCACCTTACGCCAGTAGCTCTCATGATAGAGTCCCGCTTTTGCGGCCGATGGTCCGGCATTGTATGCAAGAATCACCATTCGAATATTGGGCATTTGCAAAGCAAGATGGTTCAGGTAGTCTACTCCCATGTGGATATTGGTTCTACCTTCAAAAAGCCTTTTTTCCGAACCTGATCGGCCCAGCAAAGCATCCATATGCTGTGCTGTGGATGGCTTGATCTGCATATATCCTCTGGCGTCAGAGACAGAGACCGCTCTTTCGTCAAACGATGATTCCACCTCTATCACCGCAGCAGTGAGAGCCACCGGGTGTATGTGACGGCCATTGAGAATCATGGATTCTGGAATCACCAGACGGCTGGACTCTTCTTGAATCATTCGAGCCAGAAAATCTGCTGAGCGACCATCGATGTTCGGATGATGGTTTTTAATCCGGTTTACTATCAACTCCCTTTCCCGGCCAAATTGCTCGGTTTCGACGGGAGGAGAATCCATGTAGCTCCCTTCGCTTTTTCGGAACCCTGAGGCAATGCCTACTCCGAAGGTTACGGGCAGGGCAACAATGAGAATCAACAGGTAAAAATAGAACCGGTCTGTCCTCTGCCATTTTTTGTGCTTTTCCAGCAATCCAAAGTCAATTTCCAGTCGAAGTGGTTCGTTGTTTTCCTCTTTCGAGGGTGAGTATTCGATCTGTTCCTCCATTGGAACTCCCGGGGAAATTACCCCAATTAGACCATGGTTTTAACTGTGCTATAGCGGGACAACTGATTCGACCCACCAAACTTAAGCCCAAATTTGCGTTTTTTATGAAAAAAATCATAAAAA
>JBNLFC010000084.1:0-10779 GCA_050305335.1 Leptospirales bacterium | reverse complement strand
TCATGTTGTCACCGGTGATAATATCAGCACCCCACATCCGCATCGCAGCCGCTTTGTATGTGTCATTGAAGAAGAGGTAGCGGTAATTTCGATCAACGGCATAGATACTCACATCGGCGAAACTCTTCAGCATGGATTGTACGAGGTTGTAGTGGTACCGGTATCTCGACTCGCTTTCGCGCAATTCCGTCTCCATAGATTTTCGTTCGGTGATGTCGAGCATGATTCCGTGCCAGAGGATGCTTCCGTCCTCACTGTTTTCGGGTAGAGAACGCGCTTCGATCCAGCACTCCGGTCGACCTGGAACTTGCACACGGAATTCCATTTTAAGCTGCGTCATTGTTTCGGCAGAACAACGGATGGCCGCTTCAATGGCCGGTGCATCTTCCGGATGAGCAAGAGAATGAAGAGCGGTCATATCATCCCTTACATCCTCAGGACGCAGCCCGTAGATATCCTGGATTCCCGGGCTAGCGAAAGGATAGCTGAAATGGCCGTCCGGTGATCTGCGAAAAGTATAGATAAACCCTGGAACATTGGCAGCGAAGCGGCCAAGAATGCGATCCTTTTCCAGACTGTCTGTTACATCCCTGGCTATTCCAATGACACCAAATACATTTCCAGATTCGTCCATTTCGGGGACATAGCGAATTTCGTAATGATGCAGTTTCTCTCCCACACGCCACTGAGCGATTCGGCTATTGGGACGGCGCTCCCGGATTGCCCGTTGGATGGCCTCATGCAATTCCAGGAAGCCGCTGCCCACAACATTCAGCGCAGGATCCAGCACATCCTTTCCGAGGAAATGCTCAGGTGAGGCATTGAACGCGGCCAGGATGGCCGGATTCTGGTAAGTCATACGTCCCTGTAGATCAAACCGCATGACAAAATCCGGTAAATGATTGAGGAGCGTGCGCAATTCTCGCTCCGATTTTTTCAGAGCGGTTAGATCCCGGCCAATGGCCATCACCCCGGAAACAGTGCCAGCCCCGTCGAACTCAGGAACAAATCGAATTTCCACCCAGCTCTCTTCGTTTGCAGACAACCGAAGATATTCAGCCTGATCCGGCTTTCCCGTTGAAAGCACCTTCCGGAGCATCTGGATATATTTCTCAGTGTCCAGAAACGGTGATGCTACATCAGGAGTCTTGCCGATAGCCTCCTCTAGCGGAACACTCAGTGCTTTCTGCATAACAGGATTCATATATATACGGCGACATTCCCTATCATAACGCATGATGCCATCGGGAGAATTTTCAACAAGAGCGCGGAACTCCTGTTCACGAAGGCGTGCAACCTCTTCAGATTTCTTTCTTTCCGTAATGTCTCTGGCAAATGCCACTGAGACCGGTACCCCGCCCACTTCCTTAAATATGGAAACCACTTCCACAGGAAATGTTTCTCCATTCTTTCTTCTGTGGGCGGTCTCAAAACGCTGGCCTGTTTTTGAAGAGTGCGTTCTACCGCGAAGGGTCTTGAGCTCCGTCAATGATAAACCAGCATCAATTTTATCCAGGGAGAGATTCAGAAGTTCATCCCGGCTGTAGCCGGTGGACTGACAGGCTTCATCATTTACATACAGGATATTTCCTGGAAGATCAATCATCCAGACCGACTCAGCCACCCCATTGAGGGCGCTTTCCAGAAAAGCTGTGCGCTCTTCCTGGCGAATCCGATCGGTGATGTCATGAAGAAAACCATACCAGACCACAGTGCCATCTGACTCAGCCTGAGGCGTGGAGCGGCCTTCAATCCAGCGCTCCCCCCTGGATGGATGAAGAATACGGAATCGATCCTCCCAGGGAGACCCGGCATCAATGGCCAGGTTTACCGAACTGAGGAGGCGTTCCAGATCTCCGGGATGGATGAGAGCAGAAAGAGCACGGGCATTGGCTGCCAGGGCGTCAGGGGCAATCCCCAGAAGATCGACAACCCCCGGCGCAGTGTATGGAAAACGCAGATGACCATTCTGATCTCTTACAAATGTGAAGAGCACTCCCGGGGCGATGGAGGCGATCTTCTCCAGAGGAATATTGAAAGATGGGTTTGCAAAGGATGACTCAAACATGAAACTCACAACTCAGCCCTATCTCCGCTGGAGAGAATAGATGATGCAACTGTTTAATTTATACTAAATGGTGTAAGTCTTCACCGGATAGAGGAGTTACAGAGACTTGCCTCCGGCCTTACAGAGCGGATCAACAACCTCTATGAAGTTCTGGAAACAAAGTCAGCGGGCACAGACCTGATCCTTCCCCGGTTACACGATCTGCTGGACGAAAAAAGAAAGCTTGAGACAGAACTCTTTGAACTGCAATCCCGCGACCTTACACCACTGCACGAAGAGGCCGTACGCAAACGTGCAGACGAGCTACTTCGCTTCCTGGAAAGCTCTGAAATTCTGGAACGTCAACGGGTCATACGTGTGTTTGTAAGAGGAGTGGAAATAAAAAACGGCAGAGTCAGTATTCACTACACTCTGCCGCTTGAATCTTTTGTTGATGAACCAGAGAGCCGGTCAGGTCACCCTTCGGTTCTATATTCAGTGTCTTACTCATCCCGTAGGGGAATCGAACCCCTGTTGCTGGAATGAAAATCCAGAGTCCTAACCGCTAGACGAACGGGACTTCTGGTAATTCCTGAGATCTGCCAGAGATGCAAAGATCTGTAACAAATCCAACCCTTTTCTATGAGTCGACCGGGGCTCGAACCCGGGACCCTCTCCTTAAAAGGGAGATGCTCTACCGACTGAGCTATCGACTCAAAGGGCTGCGACCAATCTGCTAAGAGAGGTCATGCGGTCAAGAGAAATATTGAAAAAGGGGCCAGGAGGATTTCACAGCTCATCTATGGCGAGCATTTTCACAGGTGCAGGTGGTAGCGCCATGCGCTTCAAACGAAGTTCATTTCTAAAAACAAAAATGTGGCTTTAGGTTAACTGAAAAATACTTCTTCCACTTCATCGCTGGTGAAAAGATTTTCCAGATTCATAAGTACTACAAATTGATCTCTTGCCTTACCCACACCAAAAATAAATCGGCTGGATGCGGTCTTTACGGAAGGAGGTCCTGTATCAATACTTTCCGGTGGGAAACGAATTACATGGGATACTCGATCCACAGCAAGGCCCACCCTCTTTCCACCAGTATCGATGATGATGGCGCGATCCATGCGCGTTTCCAGCGAATCCAGATGGATGCCCAGCTTCTTTTTCAGATTGATAATGGGGACCACCTGGCCGCGGATATCCATCAGCCCCATAAAGTAGTCCCGGGCATGGGGAATCTGGATGAGATTATCCATTTTGATAATCTCCAGCACCTGCAAAACCGGAATTCCATACTCCTCGTCACCCAGCGAGAATGTGATGTATTTCTGTTTGATCTCGGCTACTGCCGACTGTTCTTTGCGAATGGCCATAAATGGATCTGCTCTTCACGACTTTCCATATATATCGATCTGACACAGCCCCGGAAAAAAGTGAGGAGCTTCGTTTTTACAGGAAAATGCCCCAGATTCGATTCTGAACCTGATAATAGACTGCAACTCCACTGGTGGCAAGCATTAAAATTACCTTGGGTAAAAAGGGGTTCCTTTGACGCCAGACCCAGTCCAGACCGCCGGTAATGATTCCCAGCGCTCCAGCCAGTCCCGCCAGCATTGTCAGGTCAATCCATTGATTCATATAGATTGCAACGACCAGCCCGCCAAAGCTCATATCCAGCAACTCGTCGGGAAGGCGGCGCAGAATGCGCCTCCACCATTTGCGGGATTTCTGTTCCGCAAGTCGTCTTGACTCAAGATGACGACGGATCCAGTCCCGGAATCTCTCAAGAAGAGATCTCCTATCAATTGTGAACGGATAACGTATTGAGCTGTAGAAAGGATCACCACCAAAGATGGTAGAGCCAGGAAGATCGTAGTTTCTTCCAATAACCTTTATAATGGTCTCATCGGGAAGGTATTGAAAGTATTTTCGTGAATGCCAGAGACGAGATGTGAGATCCACAGGACGCCGGGCGGTCACGTCCCTCTCCTGCAGTATTGTGCCTGACTTGATGACTGCAAAGTACTCACGAAAATTCTCGCTCGCAGGACGCACCGTAATGCGGGCCATCTGGCGGGGATAGTTGAAATCGATCTCCAGCTCGTCGCCTTCTGGAGTAACGGAGTAATAGTTTCTGTGGTATCCCTCTCTTTCGGAAAGACGCACGCGCCAGAAACGTCGCAATGCATCATTCGCTGGAAGCTGATCCCATTCGGAATCATCAACTCCAGAGAGACGGGGCAGCAAGTTGTTTGAGGAGAGATTCATACTGACTCCACAGGGAAATTCCGGGCTATCTTAAGAAAAGCTCCCTCTCTCTATCGATCCGACTTCCCACATTGGTAACCATTTTTTTGCCTTGACTCCTGTATGGTTGAAAGCCCCACTGCATGCAAATGCAGGACATGGATGTAGATACAATTCTGGGGGACGACATTGTCTTTCGGGGCAAGCTCCAGTTCAACAACCGCCTTAGAATCAACGGCAAATTCAAAGGACAGATTACCACTGGAGGCGACCTGATCATCGGAAGCAGCGCCGAAGTAGAGGCGGACATTGAGGCTGGATCCGTCACTCTTCAGGGGCGGCTCAAAGGTAATGTAGTGGCCTATCGCCGTGTGGAGCTTTTAAATCAGTCCAGGTTGAGCGGAGATCTAAAAACTCCCGAACTGCAGATAGAAACGGGCTCCCGATTTTCGGGCAGCTGTATTATGGAATAAGTTTTCGTGCCTTCTCACACCATTCCCTCTTTGAGGATTCGAGTGCCGGCTACCAGTGCGAATCTGGGACCTGGTTTTGACCTCTTTGGCCTGGCACTCACTCTCTACAGCAGATTTTTCTTTCAATTCAATCCTGAAAATGGTCGCGATGAGATATCTTTTGCAGGCGCCCATGCACCGGACCTTCCTCCTCCGGAGAACCTGATCCGTACCGGCTTCCTCCTTGCAATGAAACGAAAGGGGGTCAGCGATGTTCCAGTTTCCCTGAATGTGCAAATTCAACTGGACCTGCCCCTGGCCAGGGGGTTTGGTTCCTCCGCATCGGCTTTTGTGGCTGGCGTTGCAGCTGCATCTCACTTTCTCAAAAATAGCGGTGGCTCACCGCTGAACCTTCAGGAGGAGCTCTCTCTTCTCAATGAGTTAGAAGGGCACCCGGATAACGTATTTCCGGCCCGGCTGGGGGGGTGGATTATGGGATTTCAGAACACAGATGGATCGCCGGGATATCTGAAAAAAAAGCTGCCTCCCAATCTCGGGCTTGCGGTCATAGTCCCCAGATTCGAGGTATCCACACGAAAAAGTAGAACATCCCTGCCCCTCTCCTACTCTCTGGAGGATATAAAATCCAATCTGAGCGGCATCGGGTTATGGATGGAGTACGTTCATAGTGGCAATGCAGCCTCTCTGCGAGAGGCGCTCTTATGCGATCGGATTCATGAACCCTACCGAAAAGAGAAAATCCCGGGCTATCTACAGATTCGGGACAAACTCCTCCAGACAGGTTGCTACGGTGTAACCATATCCGGTTCGGGTCCGGGAATATTAATTTACTTTGATAGAGAAAAAAGTGCTGCGATTCTCCCCGAAATAAGGCAAATTCTGGAACAGATAGGTAGAGAACACGGCCAGGATTATCCTTTGATAGAATGCTCACCAGACGAAGATGGATTGACGCTGGAGTGACACTCCGGCAAGGAAGTAAACATGCACAAGCGAACTATGTTAAACAATTTGCGATTTCCCACAAAACTCGCAGTTCCTCTCTTTTTCACTGTAATGTTAATCGCCACCGGCGCCTGCCACCCCGAAGAACCGTACGTGGTTGTTGATGGAAAACGATATACGGAATCAGATTTAAAAGACAATGAAGAGATGACTGCACGCTACCGATCAGTGCGTCAGAAATACGAAGCGGACATTGCCGGAATGCTGGAAGATCTGGCCATTCGTCAAATGCTTGATCTCGAAGCAAAATCCCGTGGAAAAAAACGAGATGAATATATACAATCACTGATGAACGACACAGCCGCCCCCACTGACCCGGAAATCCAGGAGATGTACAACGAACTGAAGAAAGGTGGTCAACTCACCGCTCCTCTCTCCCAGGAAAGGCCGCGTATAGCATCTTACCTTATGCGCCAACGCCGCCAGGAGGTCGTAGGCACCGAAATCAGTCGATTAAAGAAAAAATATGGTTTCACCATCCCCATTGATCGTCAGGAAGTCACAACTGGAGATGCCCCCTTTCGCGGTGGAAAGAATGCAAAGGTCACCATTGTGGAATTTTCCGATTTTGAGTGTCCATATTGTAAAAGAGCGCAAGATACAACACGACAGCTCAGGGATAAGTATGGTGATAAAATCAAATTTGTATTCAAGGACTTTCCTCTCAGTTTTCACCCCCACTCCATGCATGCCCATATTACTGCTGCTTGCGTAAACAAACTGAAACCCGAAAGCTTCTGGCCCTTTTTCGACAGCATCTTCGCCTCCACGCCTGCTTCGCTGGAGCCGGTAAAACTTCTTGCACTTGCCGTATCTCTGGGTGTGGATAAAAAAGAGCTGGAGAGCTGCCAGAAAGATCCTGCCATTGCAAAAAAAGTTCAAGATAACCAGGCAGAGGGGGAAAAGCTGGGCGTTACCGGAACTCCGGCCTTTTTCGTAAATGGCAGATCATTGAATGGGGCTGTGCCTCTCAGCGACTTTGAGGCGATTATCCGGGACGAACTCTAGGACGAGTCATAGGAAGTAGCGATATCCGATCACTTTAAACCAGAGCGGTCTGCCCACCCTTCGAGCTGACAATGGTAGCCAGCGATCCGAGTGTCGCTACAGCGCGTCCACTAGTGCGAAGGCGTGTGGCAGCCGATCCACAGGGGTGCCATGCTCGTCCGGTTGCAAGGCCGTCGCCCGTCCGGGGTTGTCGGGCGGAGTATGCGAAAGGTCATAATGTTAGATAGAAAGCTTTCTTTTTAGATGCTATATATACTTAATGTTCTTTTTGCCCACCTTTATTGCCGGGTCTTCAGATAAGAGAAAGATAGCTCAAAATAAAAAGGAAGAATTACTGCATCTCCCTCAGTAAAATCCTGAGGTTACTTTCCCTGGCCTCGACATCTTTACAGGCGCGCCAACTATTGTCAAAGTTGCACATGGATTATTGTTTTTTTGCATCAATCAGATCTGATGAGCGTATGATGAAAGCAAATCAATCCTTTCGACGTTCCCTTGCAAGGTTTGCCTGGCGTCCCGCCGGGGTGATATTCCTGTATCGCATAAGGAATGAGTTGCTACGAAATGGTTGCATGATATTATGGGCGGAATCTTTACCATTGCAGGGATACAAAAGCGAATAGTTCATTTGCTCAACGAAGTTGCCCGGGATCCTTCATAACGAAGGGTAGTTTTTCCAGACTGGAAAAACAAAATCCTATTGTTAAGTGAATGCACTTCTTTCAAATCAACCCAGGGGCCAGGTTTTCCTTATATGCCGGGCAAAAAGAAAGAGAAAGATATAGAGAACCAACCTGAATCTACGAGCCTCTACTATGTGGGCATAGGAGCTTCTGCGGGTGGGCTGGAGGCTTTACGCCCCTTTGTAGCCAACCTCCCTGCCCAATCCAACATGACCTTTGTCATTGCCCAGCATATGTCCCCTGACCATCGAAGCCTTATGGTGGACCTCCTGATAAGGGAGACACAGCTCAAAGTGGAAGAGGCACGTCACAACACTCTGCCCAATGCAAATACCATCTATGTGGCTCCTTCCAACTCAGACATTGCCATTGCAGGGGGAAAAATTCGCCTGAGTAAACCTCACAATAACATCGGGCCCAAGCCTTCCGTGGACCGCTTTTTCATGAGCCTGGCAGATGATCAGGAGGATAGAGCCATTGGAATCATTCTCTCGGGAACCGGATCCGATGGAGCCCATGGCATCAAAGCCATTAAGACTGCAGGTGGCATTACCATTGCCCAGGAGCCCAAATCTGCGAAATACGATAGCATGCCCAGAGCAGCCGTGCGTTCAGGCGGAGCAGATCTTGTACTCACGCCTCAGGACATTGCCATACAGCTGAGCTCCATTGTGGCAAGACCCAGAGCTCCTCTTGTCGTAGAAGAGGATAGCACACCTCCCTCCACCATACGTGGAATCATTCAGCAGATCAATACTCATACAGGAATGGATTTTTCCAACTACAAAGAGACGACCATATCCCGTCAGGTATTGCGTCGCATGACAGCCATGCAGATCTCCACGCTGGAAGACTATGGCGAATACATTGGCAAGCATACGGAAGAGCTACATGAGCTTGCGGGCAACTTTCTAATATGCGTAACGTCCTTTTTTAGAGATCCCGATGCCTTCGATGCTTTACGTCGAATTCTGAACTCCATGCTGCAGAGCAAAGCGCCCGGTGACGATATCCGGATCTGGGTGCCCGGTTGCGCCAGCGGTGAAGAGGTCTATTCCATTGCCATTCTACTTGCAGAAGAGCTCCAGGAGAGACGCGAAAGATACCGTATCCAAATCTTTGCGACGGATATCAACAACGATGCGGTACAGATGGCCCGCATGGGAGTGTACAGCGAAGCCGCCCTTGCAGGTGTGGATGAAAAGCTTATCAAGAAATACTTCTCCATACACGATGGAATGTTTAAAATCGATAACGCACTGAAGGATATGGTTCTCTTCGCAAAGCAGGATCTGGTACAGGACCCACCCTTTGTACGATTGGATCTGATTAGTTGCAGGAATCTTTTGATTTACTTCAAGTCCGAATTACAGGACCGGGTATTCAAAATATTTCACTATTCCCTCACACCGGGTGGTACACTTTTTCTGGGCAAATCAGAAACAATAGGTAAACAGACCGCCCTTTTTATAGAGAAGGACCGAAAACACAAGATTTATTCCCGCCGTGACGTAGAGACACCTCTTTTCAGCGGCTTTTCCAGAATCCAGAGCCTGTTGAGCAATCGAGCATCTTCCACGGATAAATCCCAGGAAATCACCCCTGAACGTATGGGGCAGGAGCGACTTTTTGAGCTCTATATTCCGCCCAGTGTTTTATTTACTACAGAAGGTGAAGTCATTGAGTTCTTCGGGGATTGTTCCGATTTCCTCGCATTCAAAAAAGGGAAGGCTGATTTCAACATCTTTAATCTCATTAAGCCTGCCTTGAGGGCAGAACTAAGAGCCTTCAGTCATAGAGTATCACGTTCCAGAGAAAGCGTTCATAGTAATCCCATTGCCCTGAATACGAATGGCAAGGTGCAACAAGGCCGCATGGTGGTGCACTATGTGGGGAATCAGGGGCTTCCCGATTCTGACCTTCTTTTAATCACCTTTGAGGTGCAGGATGAGATGCCATCTGCAGGAAAAAAGGGGGAGGGAGGACCTGATCATGATGCTGCCCAGAGAATCATGGAGCTGGAGCAAGAGGTTACCTTAACCAGAGAAAACCTGCAGACAGTGATCGAGGAGCTGGAGACAGCCAATGAAGAGTTGCAATCCCTGAATGAAGAGGCTCAGGCAGCCAACGAGGAGCTTCAGGCATCCAACGAGGAACTGGAAACAGCCAACGAGGAGCTCCAGGCATCCAACGAGGAACTTGTCACAGTCAATGATGAATTAACTACCAGAACCCAGGAACTGGCAGACGCAAACAGTGATCTGGAGAACATACTGAACAGCCTACATAAGGCCATTCTGGTTGTGGATAAAAACCTGACAGTTACCCGCCACAATGCTATGGCTCTGGACTTTTTTATGATTCTACCAGGCCAGAGTCATAACCTTACCGGACTCGGTATGACATTTGAAATGCCGCTTCTTCTGGATCGAGTCAGCTCGGTAATGAAAACTGCTGAAGCGTCTGAGTGTGAATTTCGCCGGGGTGATTTCTGGTATTTGATGCGATTTATGCCCTATCTTGCCAACCTTCAGAAAGTGGTGGAAGGCACTGTAATCTCCATCGAAGATATTACCGAGCACAAAGTTGCCGAGGAGAAGTTAAAACTCTCTGCTTCAGTTTTTGAATCTGCCAGCGAAGCCACAGTTGTGTCGGATGCCAACAATCTCATCCTTTCAGTGAATCCCGCATTTACCAGAATTACAGGCTATGAACCGGAAGAGGTGCTGGGAAGAAATCCTAAAGTGCTGAGCTCTGGTAAACATTCCAGAGAGTTTTTCAAAAACCTCTGGGAGACATTGCTCTCCACAGGTACGTGGAGAGGGGAGATCTGGAATAAACGCAAGAACGGACAGGTTTATCCCGAATGGCTCACCATCAACGTTCTGCGTGATGATAATGGAGCTATACACCGCTTTATTGCCGTGTTCAGTGATATAACTGATAGCAAGAAGAGTCAGGAGTTGATTGAAAAGCAGGCCAACTTTGACACTCTTACCGGTCTTCCCAACCGAAACCTGATGATGGATCGCCTCAATCAACTTCTGGTCACAAGTCGTCGCAATCGCCAAATCTTCGCACTCCTTTTTATGGACCTGGATGATTTCAAGTCCGTGAATGATTCACTGGGTCATTATCATGGAGACGAACTCTTGCGTAAGACCGCTATCAGGCTCAAAGATCTGCTCCGTGAGTCCGATTCCGTGGGGCGGCTTGGAGGGGACGAGTTTCTGGTTCTCTTGAGCGAACTGGGTAGCACCGATGACATTGTGGCACTCGTGAATAAGATCCTCATAGAGGTGGCTCAGCCACTTTT
>JBNLFC010000083.1:0-10786 GCA_050305335.1 Leptospirales bacterium | reverse complement strand
GAGCAAAGAAGGCAAATGCTCCATGTGATGAGCAGCTGGACCGTTCGCCCATCTCTTTGATAGCGATGGGCGAAAAGGCCAAAAAATTCTATTAAGAATACTTCTAATTTTTCATCATCGGGTCAATTTTCAGCTAACGTTACGCTTCCATTCTGTTATCCTGAACAGGTCCCACGAGAATCCTTTTTTTCTTGAATTTCCGCTCACCTGTTCCATGCTGGAAAGAATGCTGAACAGGTATTTTGCTCTCAAGGAACATGGAACCTCGGTAAAAAAAGAGTTCCTGGCCGGTGCCGTGACCTTTTTTACCATGGCCTATATCATCTTCCTGCAGCCCGCAGTACTCTCGGGCGGTCTTTTTCATCAGTCCACCGGACTCAGCGCCGAATCGGTGGCTCTGGCCACGATTCTTTCTGCCTTCCTGGCCACCATGATGATGGGGCTTTTTGCAAAACTCCCCATTGCCCTTGCACCGGGTATGGGTGAAAACTTTTTCTTTACGTTAACTGTAGTTCCGGTGGCTGCATCGGCCGGTTCCGCTAATCCTGCAGCCACGGCTCTCGGCGCTGTCTTCCTTTCAGGAATTCTTTTTCTGGTCATTACGCTGGTAGGGGGGCGCCGCTGGATCTTGAAAGCTGTTTCGCCTGGAATGAAGAGCTCTGTGGCCGCGGGCATTGGTCTATTCATTGCCTTCATTGGACTGAAAAATGGGATGCTCATCATCAACGCTCCCTCATCGGGAATTGCTTTGAATCCCCACCTGGCGGGGGCCGACGGACTGGTTTTTGGACTGGGCCTTGCCATCACAGTAGGTCTTCATGCATTCAAGGTTCCTGGCTCCATACTCTGGGGAATACTTGCCACTACACTCATCGCCATTGTAATGAAACTTATATATGTTCCCATGGATCCTGGTTCAACTTCGCTTCTTTTCAGTAGACTGGCCATACCCGACCATCTCTTCTCTCTGCCTGGTTCGGATCTTTCCACATTCTTTGCTCTGGATATTGCAGGCGCCAGCAAACCTCTTCTGTGGCCTATGATCCTTGTGCTATTGTTTATGATCATATTTGATACTACTGGCACATTGATTGCTGTTGGGGAAAGAGCGCAGTTGACCGATCAAAAAGGGGAGTTGCCTCGCATGGAGCGGGCCTTTTTAACCGATGCCAGTGCAACTGTCGTTGGCGCTCTATTTGGAACGAGTACCGTCACCGCATATATTGAAAGCACTGCTGGCGTGGAACAGGGTGGGCGTACTGGCCTTATGGCAATATTCACCGCACTTTTTTTTCTCTCTGCTCTGTTCCTTCATCCTGTGATTCAGTTGATTGGAAGTTACTCCGTAATCACAGCACCAGCCCTGTTGATGGTGGGTGCTATGATGATCCAGAGCATTCGTCAGGTGGACTGGAGAGATGTTACAGAAGCCGTTCCCGCTCTTCTAACATTGATTGGCATTCCATTAACCTTTTCCATTGCCGACGGAATTGCGCTGGGGTTGCTCAGTTATCCACTGATTAAGCTGGTTGCCGGTCGAAAAAGAGAGATCAATTTCATGATGGTTCTACTGGCGATCATTGTGCTGGGTTACTTCATCTTTCTTCGGCCAAAAATGGGTTAAAAGATTAAATCAGTGTGGCAACGGGTGGCGAAAGAATGAGCTCTCCCTGGATAAAAGCAGAGGAAGAGTGGAAAGCATCCAGTTCAGTTGTTCTGTATAGATTTTAAGATCCGTGTATTCCCGTTTTGTGTGCTCGAAAAAATTTCCAGTTCCGAAATCGAGCACCTTTCGTTTGTGCGTTCGGTAAAACGTGGTGGCATCGCCTCCAATGTACCCTCCATTTTCCGACTCCAGGTAGATGTCCCGGGATTCTCTGAGCTGCAAACTTTCCGAAGCTGCCTGGCGTACAAGCGTAAGGATCGGGTCATCATCACTCATGTGGTACACAAGGAAGTTTCTTTTTTTAATCGGGCCACCGGAAGGTACATCCATTGCCACCAGCAGATCCAGATTTCGTAGCCAGTTTTTTCCCATCCGGTCCGCACCGTACGAGCAACCCGGTTTTTTCAAACACTCTTCTCTGACGGTAAAAATGAGAGAGAGATCCCCCCGGGGAATAGGCAAGATATACGGCATTATGGCAAGAATTCCAGCAATGGCTGTGCGGTTGTCTCCACCAAGAATGGAAGAACTTCTTGTTACAACCCGGTGTTTTTCGACGACGGGGGTCATTTTTTCCTTTCTGGAAAGATATGTATCCATATGGGCTGTCAGCCCAATTTGAGAAAGGTGCTTCCGCGTGGCCGGAAATTGAAAACGCAAATTACCTATTTTATCCAGCTCGCCTGTTATCCGGTAATTTGATTTTATATATTCTATAAGAAATTTGACTGTGTCCTCTTCTTCCCCGGAGGGAGAAGCAATACTGAGAAGCTTCAAATAGAGCTCCAGAAGCATGTTGGTAGATGCAGAGTCCTGAAAGCATGGTATGGACGCATCCGCCTGTCTGTTCCCACCGTTCCACATTCTTTTCATGGCCAATTCGGTTTATACAATTGATTTTTGCATTCCGCTGTCATCAGTTGAAATGCTCCGGGAGTATGGACAACTCATTTATCAATTTGAACCCCTTTCAGAAAAGTTGGACCTCTCGCCGCATACAGAGGTCACAGAAAAATGAGTGGCCGATCCGGGAAAACCTGAAAGAATTGTGGTATGAATCAAGACAACACTATTCGGTTCAGTGTTTCTCTGCCCCAGGAACTCCTGGAAGAAATGGATCGGAAAATTGATGCAAATCACTATGTGTCTCGATCCGAGTATGTCCGCGATATGATTCGCGAAAAACTGGTAGAGGAAAAATGGGCTGGCAGGGAGGAGGTGGTAGGGGTACTCACTATCATTTATGATCACCACCAACACGAACTTGCTCAGAAGATGATCGACATACAACACACCTATTTGATCAACGTTCTCTGCTCCACCCATATACACCTGGACCATCACAATTGCCTTGAGACTATCGTCATAAAGGGTGAAGGTATTCGAATTGAAGAGATTTCCAACGACATTGCCGGACTCAAAGGAGTCAAGTTTTCGCGACTTACCAGAACCGCGGTCCTGAATCGATAGTGAACAATTACAGGTTTTTGAAAGTCTCGCCAGGAGGATATTTTTTTATACTTGTCAGGGATAGATCCAGCTTTCTCAGTAGAGGTTGTGAAATAGGCCCTGCATTCTTGCAGGCAGGTCGGCAGTATCTGCCGTAGCCGTCCAATCAAACAGGGGGAGCAGCATGAAAGGGAGATTATGGAAAGGCATCAGGATTTTTGGGACCGTAACTCTCTCTCTTGTCATCGCCTTTCTCCTGTGGGTTTACACATCCACTTACCATCCAGACACCACAATGCCTGTCGCAGTAAAATGCAATGGCAATCCTCCTGAAATAAAACCCGGAACGTCCGTGAAGGTTCTGAGCTGGAATGTTCAGTATATGGCCGGCAAGAATTACGTTTTTTTTTATGACATACTGGATGGCTCCGGACCCGATGAACGCCCTTCACGCAAAGACATTGAAGCCACATACCGTGAAGTGGTGAGAGTCATTCGTGACGAAAATCCAGATGTGATCTTAATCCAGGAGCTGGACGATGGGGCAGCCAGAACTGATGATGAAGATCAGGTGGAGCGTCTTGCCTCCATGCTTCCTTCCGGATATGATTGCCATACATCCGCATTCTACTGGAAAGCAAGCTTTGTCCCCCACCCCAGAATTATGGGTTCAGCCGGCATGAGACTTGGAATATTTTCTAAATATAAGATCAATTCAGCTATTCGTCATCAATTACCATTGATTCCGGATAATGTTCTGGTTCAGCAGTTCAACTTCAAGCGTGCCATTCTGGAAGCTCGTATAGCACGTCAGGGGGGTGGTGAGATAGCCATGCTGGATACCCATCTGGATGCTGTTTCCCAGGGCAGTAACACCATGGAAATGCAAATTCGAGAAGTGCTGAGAATACTTGATTCTCTCACCGACAAAAAGATACCATGGATTATCGGTGGAGATTTCAATCTGTTGCCGGTACGCAAAGAGTACGACCGTCTTCCCCCTGCTCAGAAAGCATATTTCAATCCGGAATCGGAAATCAAACCATTAATTGGAAAATATCGCTCTATTCCGGGAGTATCAGATATACAGGGGCCGCACATGGAAGAGTGGTTCACCCATTTTCCCAATGACCCTTCCGTGAAAAAGCCGGATCGTACTATAGATTACTATTTCCTGTCTCCTGACGTTAAGCTGGTTGAAAAAAAGGTAAGACAGAAGGACGCAACGCATATTTCTGATCATATGCCCGTAATAGGGCGATTTATTTTTCCGTGAAATGAAACCGGGTGCAGATCCAGAAAGCAAAAAAAAGACCTATGCCAGTTATCTTGCTGTAGATGATGGCTTTTACTATCTACATGCAGTGGAGGTGGATCTGCCGACTCTTTTGAATTCCGGCGTGGCTATTCTTCCTCGCTATGCTCAGAAGAGCGATTCTCTTTACAACTATCGCCTGCTTTTTGGAAGTGTGACAGACGATAGCAGTGTGGAATCATTCATTGCACTGGAGTGCAGTGAAGCTGGAACAGGAGACCGCTGGGTACCGTGCGATGCACCCGGGGACGCCAATCAAGCTCGCATGGAAGCGCTGCTGAACAGGCTGATTCCGGAGTGAGATCCGGACGATCATCTTCTCGATCTGTGGGTTACCTTTTCCATTATCGAACACCGCAGTGTTCCTTTGCCCACATCTGAAAAGCAGTTTCAATGGCCTTCTGCAGACTGGCCGGTTGATTTTTCAGCATTTTTTCCGCATGATAGAGTTT
The DNA here is from genome assembly GCA_050305335.1 of Leptospirales bacterium. Taxonomy (GTDB): domain Bacteria; phylum Spirochaetota; class Leptospiria; order Leptospirales; family Leptonemataceae; genus JBNLFC01. The sequence continues at coordinate 5,904 of JBNLFC010000083.1, read as the reverse complement.
CTTCTTTTTTACATCGTATTTGTAGAAATCCCCGCCAAAGGAAATCACCTGTTTCCCGGCTGCTTCCTGAATTACCACAAAAGAGACAAAGTTACCCTCTTTCGTTACTTTGTATGGGTAGGCGGTATTTCCAGGTTGCTGTTCCAGCTTTAAGCCGCAGACGGCGTCATCGGGCCCTGCCTGCAGGAGGCTCCAATGCGAAAGGGTGAGAAGAATCCCGACCATGGTCGCAAAACGTATCCAGTTCATAAAACGTCCCTCTGTTTCAGGAATGAAAATGATCCCGGAAATCACAATGGATTTTTGGCACAGGAGCCCTCTCTATTTAAAAAAAAACAGGGAGCGGACTACCACGGACCACCCGCAACATCAAAAAAGTGACCGAAAAAAGGAGAAAAAGGGTGGCGTGATTGGATGAATCCCATTCCCTTCACACCGAGAGTGATTCCGTTGTCTTTGACCGACTGCGGAGTGCAAAAATGTGAAAATCATGGATCCGGCAAAACAGGAGGAATTGAGTCAGCTTTATCAAGTCCACAGGGACTCGATTTATCGCTATCTGTTGAAACTTTGCCGTGATACCGATCTTGCAGCGGACCTGACTCATGAGGTCTACTTCAATATTTTAAAGTCGAAATCGGAGTATTCTCAAGAAAGGGGTTCGTTCACCACATGGTCTTTGACTATTGCCCGAAATCTTTATTTCAATTATCATAAGCGGGAAACGCGTCAGGTCAACGAGTCGGCCCTGGATGGCGCTTTTGAGCAAATCAGCCCCACTTCTCCGGACATTGCCCACATCATTGAAGAAAAAATTATATCCCGTGAAATAAAAGGAGCTATTGCGTGTCTTCCAGAAGACGAGAAGAATGTAATTCTATTGAAAATCGAACATAACTTATCGCTTCAGGAGGCGGCTACCCGGCTGGGGGTTTCCACACGGACCATTAGCCGGCGACTGTTGCGTGCATATGATCTGCTACGGAGAGAACTTCAGGCAAAGGAGATAGTACCCTGAAGCCAGCGCAAGCGATTGGCTGGTCAGGCGTATAAATATGGCAAGGGAACCTCTGGAAATATCCCGTGAAGAGGAGTTTGAGGAACTCCTGGCGCTTCATCTCTGGGGCGGGTCCAGTCATGACCAGCTGGTTGAACTGGCATCCTTTCTAAACGGCAAGGATGGGAACCATTACCGACAGAGAATGAGCAGTTATCTGGATGTTGACTATTTTCTTGAGTCTGCAGCAGTAACCGTTGTAGCCTCTGTGAAAACAGAGGGACAACCCCGCAGAAAAATCCTGAACCTTCGATCCATTTCCCAGCTATCACTGGCAGCTGCAATTCCTCTGGTTTTCGCAATCGCTTTTTTTACCCAGTACAATGGGACAGGGTTTTTGCTCTCTGATGTAGAACGCAAAGGCTGGCTCACTTTCGTGGATGGGATCTGCACACAAAACGGACAGATTCTGAAAACTGGAGATACAATTAGCGGCGGCACCATCATCAGTGGAGCACGGTCAAAGTGCGATCTGTTTTTGCGCGGAGAGAGAGAAACCGGGATCCGCATAAAGGCAGACAGTCATTTCGATCTGAATCTGGATGGTCCACAGATGGCACTGGATCTTAACCATGGTCATCTTCTAATAGATGTCCATGGAACCGGTGGCAGGGAAATTGGAGTCAAAGTAGGTGGTCTGGAGCTTTACCCTCTCGGTACTTCGTTCACAGTGGAGCGAAAGTCCACATCCTCTCGCAAATCACGGGTTATCGTAAGCGTTCTGGAAGGCCGGGTTGCCTTTCAGGCCTCAGCGGGAAGTCGAATCGAATCGAAAAAAGCATCCAATGCACAGTCCCGGGGGGCTACAGGCATAGACTCGGTTGAGGTGGAAAGCGGCAAATTAATTCAATTTGAAGATCAGCTTTCTTCTTCCGGGAAAGGAGATAAGGGGAAAACCGATGGCGAAGTTGTCAGCGCCACTCATCGAGTAAAGTTAATAGAAGAAGAAGTCATACCGACCTCTAAAGTGAAGGCACTGGAAAACGAGAGAGAGTCCATTCTGCAGTTGCCTGCAAAGATTGGTGAGGAAGATCGTCAGAATCTATTGCTGGCACATCGAAAAGAACAGTTGCCTCCTGAGCGCCAGGCTCTTCCCTTTTATCAGAAAGTTATGCTCAGAAATGGCAAAGAATTGGTCGGCCAGGTGATCCAGAGAGAAGCAGATTTTACCATTATAACTCTGGACGGTGAATACCATCTCAAGAGAAGGGAGATCAAACGTATTGAGAGCCTTCCTGAATAAATCCCTGAGTTTTTCATCCAGCTGATTCATCTAACGTTTTCTGAACACTTTCTTTTTCTTCATGGCAATAGAATCATTCTGTGTGAGAATTTCTTTCAAAAAGGATTTGTTGTGGCCTGTTCCCGCTTCATCGGTGAATTTTTTTTCCATTTTGAGACACGGTCTGCATAAGAATCGGTGTAATCATCTTATTAACTTTGCATGCAAATTCAGCAAAAAGGAGAGAGAATTCTACTCCTTTCGCGGTATTTTGAATAATCCATTGCATCTAGTCTGCTCCATCAGTCGGTATTAGATCGCTGGTGGACAGAAAATGGCTCGATTTTTTATCTCATTTTTTGATACTGCATAAAATAATTGTAATAAAAAGGGCATGATCTTATCCTATGCAAAGAGCAGGTTCTGATTTCTGGAGCTGTGGAGGGGGTTACCATGCTGGATTGGACAGAAGGACACAATACCGGAATTGCCGAGCTTGATCGGCTCAATCGAAGCTTCTATGAGAAGCTAAATGAATTCTTGATTGCAAATATTGAAGCTCGTGGCCGTGAGCATGTTGTGGAATTGCTTTCATTCCTGAAAGATTACACGCAGCAACACGTGGCCATTCAGGATCGCTATATGGGTCACCAGGGATACAATGACCGTGATGCCCATACACAGGCTCACAATGAGTTCATTCAAGAACTGGACAGAATGTACGGTGTTTATGAAGTGGATGGAGTTACTTCTACCATGGTGCTGGAGCTTCAAAACACCATGGGTGAGTGGTTTGTCCACCACATAGGCATACTGGACAGGAATCTTGGTCTCCACGTAAAAGGTGGGGCAGTGCTGGTCTGACCGGCAGTGCCTCGATCCTCTGAAGCCCGAGTCATATAAAAAAAGGTTGTCGGGCAACTCTCTGGCGACGCTGATAACTCAATGACCGCTATGAGAGAGTTGATTATTTATTCCATTTTGCCTGCTTTGCTATCTCTGTTTATCATCGCAGCCGCCATCTGGCCGGAACGATTGATTCGAAAATCTCGCAGGGATTTTTTTATTCGTTTTCGTTTCATCTGGATGGGGCTCGGTATCATACTTCTTCTGGGAAACCTTTTGAATCTATTCTTTCGACTTCTTGAACGTTAAGTATTATATCAGTAGTTCAGTCAGCCCCGGATCTGGAGCAATATGGGAGTTACCGGGAATCCGCTTGTGCAGCGAGCTCTGCGTAACGAGGGCGACACCCTTTTTCCTGAAATAATGCTTAAGTATAGTGATTTTGCGATTGTCCGACACTTCACCTTTGATTGAATTAAATTTAGCATTGCCCCGTTGAAGTTTTCTGGTTACTTTCCCCTCTGTGGATATACGATTATCAAAGGTCAAACGACATTCATTTTTGGATTTGAAGACGGAAACGGAAGCCATCTATTCCGGCATTAACTTCAAGGACAGGGCAATCCACTACATTTACAAAGCAATTGTTGCATCGTCTCTGTTGGTCCGTACCGGCAAAGGCACTTTCTTCACGTACGACTCTTACATAGAAGATTGTCCTGATCTGATCCTTGAAGACAGGCTCCACGCGATCGAGACTCTCTGTTTAGAAAAGGTCATTGCACAAATTTTGTATATTTCGTATAACCAGAATGCCAAAATCCTTCAATGCATTCCCTGCTTTGTCTCTCGCCTTCCCGACGGAAAAGGAACCCCCCACGATCTTTATGAGATAAACATAAGCTCCAGTGTCAAATCCATAGACACCTATCTGGAAAACAGGGAAGCCTTAACAGCAGAGTTATTCACGATGGACCTGGAAAAGGAGTTGAATGCGCAAAAAATGCCTCCCGTCAATGAGCTGACGACGGCACTGGTCGATCCTTTTCAGTTGATTGGTAAAACAAAAATGTTGGTTCCCCCTGTGGACGAAATGGTACCTGCATTTCTGGAAGATATAACAGCGACAGCAATGAGCAACAATATGCTACTGGAAATTCCGGGAATGGGTTATATACCTCTCATTGAATCGGAGCTTCTGGAACGATTTGATACAGCAGTTCGCTTTATGGTTACAAAATTGATTCCCCGGGCCCTGCGCGATGAAAAAGTAACGGGGGAGTTGCAGGAGGTCACTGCCGAGGAAAACAGTTATACGGCAGATCCTTTTGCATCGCCTGTGCCCAGGTTTAGCTTTCAAAGAGCTCTTATTCTGAGAAGTTTTTTCACGCGGGGCAAAGTTCAGGAGCCTGTAAGTGATAGGCGCTGGTATCCCGGCAGGCTGACTCTGGAAACCATCCTCCGATTTGAAGGCATTATTGAAGCAAAATATCAGGAACGATGGGCGAACACACTCAGTTCCGATAAAAATCAATTGAAAGAAGAAATAACCGGGAGCGACTCGGTTACAAATTTTGGACTGAAAACGTATACCGAACAGGTGAAATCGCAAATTCATCCGGTGGTATGGGAGAAGCTTATACATGATGATGAACTCATCTATTTAAAGTGGGAAACCGATTCCGGTACCCGGCATTTACTGCTTCATTCCGATGAAGATAATATAGCGCGCTTGATCCACAAACTTTCCCTTGTCTCTTCAGTGGAGGAATGGAAAACCATCGCTATTATTAAAATGATAGAGGCCAACTATCAGAAGTTCCCCTCTCTACGATTTCAGCAAGATTTCCAGACCGCTCTGGAAAAAGTTCGACTGAAAGCTTACGTCAACTACATTCCATGGTTCCTGCGCGTTCTGTACGGTGCAGGACTGCATCTTCTTCAAGAAAAAACATTGAGTGGCGTTGCAATCAAGATTATGCGCAATCAGGATACGCTTGCGATCATGAATAGAGAAAAACAGAAAACGTTGCAAAAGCAAGGAAAGAAAGTAACGCAACCGCAGAACAATAGAGCGCCCTCTGCGGCCATGGTTGCAAAAATCATCGATCGTCTGGATGAACTCTATTTTGAGAGGGATATCATTCCAACGTTTGCCGAGCTTGCCTCTGCTCTTCCTGAGATTGAAGAAAATTTGCTACTGAATACTCTGAAGCTGGGCAAGTTTCAACTGATTCCAGGAGATGGAAATCCCTCCTCACCGCGAAATCATCTGGTTGTGCATCCTGTGGATCATGAATGGAAGATCAAAAGTGCTCACATTCAACGGACGGTGCAGGGCATACTGGCCAGACTGGGTACCAATCTTCCGGCAAAACCCGATGAAAGAGCCATCTGGAAGCGCGCACACATTGTTCAAAGACTGCTGACAGAAATAGCAAAAAGAGTGAAACAGCCTACAGCACCTAAACCATTGAATCAGATTACCGGCGATCGACTTACGGAAGTGATCAAAAAATACAATTAAGATGGACGAGCATGGTCACACCCGAGTTGTTGCGCCGGGCGTCCGTGCCCGGAGCAACAACGGCTTCGCACTCCTTGCTCAGCTGATCGGGTGTGCCATGCTCGTCTGGTTTGGAGGCCAGTGATGTTGCCACGGCCACGGATTTTAACCTTAATTTTTCCGATGCACCTCTGCTGTGAGCGCGTTGTCGTTTGATGTGACGGGGCATGGGCACGACCTGAGTTGTTGCGCCGGGCGTCCGTGCCCGGAGCA
>JBNLFC010000082.1:0-10817 GCA_050305335.1 Leptospirales bacterium | reverse complement strand
AATCGTCAAAGCCGGGGAATGCTGAATTATCTGAGTTGTCTTTTATAAACTCCGGGTTGAATACAGCAAACAAGAGTAACCCATTTTCATTAAGAACAGACAATAGACGATTGATTGTAGTCTCAATATCCTCAATGAACTGAAGAACCATAATGGAACAAATTAAATCATAGCCACCATTCTGAATCATTTCTGAAATCGATGTTGTTAGAATAACGTCATTCGATACATTGCGCCTCGCACTTTCTATCAGCTTGTTGGATGGATCATATCCAGAGACCGCAAAGCCCTGTCGGGAAAGTTCTCTGCAAAACAATCCTCCCCCACAGCCGAAATCCAGTGCTTTAAGCCCATCTGCGAAATCTGCAGATAATCCTTCCCATCCTCCCAATCCTGTAAACTCCTCCGCCGTGGTTTTCAGTGAATTTCTGACAAGTTGCATTCCAGGTTCCGGGTTGCTAAGACCGCCGGAGTGCTTATCTATCATCGATGGCTATGCATTTTCTATTACGATAACTCCGTTCTGTTTGAGTTGCTCAATTTGCTTGTTAAAAAGGCCATCCGGTATCTGTTTTGCTTTAGTTTTTGGTGTTCGGGGTATGCTCGCCATGAGGATGCGAAGCGATGCCAGAGAGAGGAGGGGTGTTAGATCGGAAATTCGGTTGTCCGTCAGGTCGAGTATTTCCAGTGAATTTAGATGTTTTAGTGGCTCAATGTCTGTGATTTCGTTACTGGAAAGGTAAAGCTCTGTAAGGGAAGTCAATGAAGATAGAGGACGCAGGTCGGAGATTTCATTGTCAGATAAATTGAGTGAAGTGACATAAATGCATTTTTCTGCTCCCCACAAGTATTCGATTTCCATGGAAGAGAGGTCCAGTTCACCTTCCAGCATGGATAGGTGTGATGGATCTATTGGAATGTTGAGATTTCCATACATCTGTCGATGGACCGCGTCCAAAAAGTCATGTTGATTGATCGAATCCGGTGGTAACTCTTCCTCATCTTCATACAAGGATTGCTCGGACAGGGTGTCTGTGTCATACTCTGCATCCGTAAAGGAGGGATCAGACCAGAACTCATGTTCCTGATAAAAATCACTCCAGATGTTCTCTTCCTTCGGTGTTTCAGTGGTAGGCCTTTCTCTGGAAACAGTGTTTCTGTACTTCCCCTCGGGGCTGTTTAGCTTTTCCTTCCACTGCCACACTTTTTCGATTAAAAGCGAATAGTCACCGCTCTTTTCATGGGAGTTCAATTGATGGTTCAAGCGATCCGGATGGAACAGGAGAAGGAGTTGAGCCAGAAGCCCCTTTCTATCTGAAGAGGGTTCTTCTGATAGTTGAGATCTGGATAATCTTGCAAGAGACCTGAGGTCTGGGTCACGACCTTCTCGATAAAGATGAAGGATCAGGGCAGAAATTCTATTCAGCTTTTCTGGTAACGGATTGTTATTTGGAGGGTGGGCCATAATGGCCATGGGAAGTTTATGGTCAAAATAAAAGCAATCAATTATTATTGATAAATAACTGATTATATTTAGTAAAAATTATGACAGGGATCAGGGCTGCTGTCAAGTCAAAAAATTGTTTGAATGCGCTGTTTCCGGAAATACCATGCAAAGTAAGCCAGGAATGTCAAAAGGAGAGAAAGGCTGTAGGTTGGAATTGGATCAAAGACAAAAAAGGTCAACAGCCAGAGTGTGCTGCAGGGGATGGAGAGCCATTGCCTTCGCGTATTTGTATCAATGAAAGGTAGTGCAATGATACTCAAGAGTGAGAAAGAGATCCCTGCAAACCAGATCATATCTTCTATGGAAGAGAGAGGTGCGCCAGGTCCTGTCTCTGAGCGTGCTTTGATGCCCATGAGCATTCTTCGCTCCATAATGTAGTGAAGAGGCATCATGAAAAAATACTCCAGATGATCTACCGGGTTTGTGAGGGGTTTTCCGTGGGTTCTTACGATCAATCTTGTGTGATTCGGACCAGTTTTTCGGAGCAGGAAAGAGCCCCAGTTTTTTAAAACAATGGAGCGCCCCGGATCCACCGCTACCACAGGAAAGTTGTATTCAATTACACTTCGGGAGGGATCCAGTGACGAACGTATGATGCGACCCACTTCCATATCTTTGAATTCAGGCTGGGTCCAGTTCCGGGACCGATATTGATATCCCATGGGTTTTTCAATAAACCAATAGCTATAAAATCCTCCACGATCTGCTCCCAGCTGAATCAACCATGCCCACACTTGTGCTGGTGAGGCATGGATTGTAATAGAGCGCGTTGAGCTGATGAAAGGCGCCATATCGTCTCCAGGCATGGGGGCGACGATTTCTTGATCCGTGGCACCCCACGTGAAAATATATGGCGCAATCAACGTAATGCCGATGGTCAACTGGACACCTGTGTTCAAAAGGAGAATGAGTCCGGTTTTGACGATCTGCTTCATCGGCTACGTATGGGTGCGAGCTACCGGATCATTGGTATTTGTGGAAGGTGTATTGCCGGGCTAATTTTTCTTTTTCGTCAGGGGGAAGAGAGGTGAAATAGCCTTTCCAACCTGGACAGAAATTTATATGCCAGCGCCAGAGTCGTCCTGAAAAGGAGTCTGGCTTTTGATCATATTTGAGACGCCAGGGACATTTCGCGCAACCGCTTTCAGCCATAATGGATCTCCAGATACGATAGTGTTGTAGCGCCAATATTGATCTTTGCCGCAGAGTGTTTGTTTGAAAATGAATTGTCCTTTCTGGAAGTTGTCAATCATTTTTGCGAACGTTCGGTGCTATAATAATGGTATCAGGCCCGATTCTTATGGGGCTTTTTCCGCGTTGGGAATGTAGATGCGTTGTCCGCTCTCTCGAAACTCCCGGGACCGCTCTTCCATACCCATCTCCACTGCGGAGCTCTCATCCAGGCCATGTTCTTCTGCATAGGCACGCAGTTCTTCGGTTATCTTCATCGCGCAAAAACGTGGTCCGCACATGCTGCAGAAATGTGATGTGCGGGCAGTATCCGAGGGGAGGGTTGCATCATGATACTCTCTGGCGCGATTCGGATTAATGGATAGGCGAAACTGGTTGTTCCACTGGAATTTGAAGCGAGCCCGACTCATGGCATGATCACGAAGCATGGCGCCTGGATTACCTCTTGCAATATCCGCGGCGTGTGCTGCAATGCGAAAAGCAGTAACCCCTTCCTGAACATCGCTTCGATCGGGCAATCCCAGGTGCTCTTTGGGTGTGACATAACAGAGCATCGAGGTGCCCAGATATCCGATCATGGCAGAACCGATCGCTCCCGTGATGTGGTCGTAACCAGGGGCAATGTCAGTGACCAGAGGTCCCAGCGTATAAAAGGGAGCGCCATGGCACCTCTTCTCCTGCAACTCCATATTTTCCGCAATTCGGTTGATGGGAACGTGCCCGGGCCCTTCTATCATAACCTGTACATCTTTCTCCCATGCTTTTAGCGTCAGCTCTCCCAACGTGTTCAGTTCGGCGAATTGTGCTTCATCATTGGAATCGGCGATGGAGCCTGGACGAAGACCATCGCCCAGGGAGACCGCGATATCATATGCAGCCAGTATTTCACAGATCTCATCGAAATGAGTATACAGGAAGCTCTCTCTATGGTGAGCCAGCATCCAGCGTCCCATGATGGAACCGCCACGGCTGACGATGCCCGTTAAGCGGGATGCTGTTAGAGGGATGTGACTCAAAAGCAACCCTGCATGGATTGTGTAGTAGTCCACACCCTGCAAAGCTTGCTCGATCAAGGTGTCACGATAAATTTCCCATGTGAGATCTTCTACTATCCCATCTACCTTCTCCAGAGCCTGGTAGAGGGGTACTGTACCAATGGGAACCGGAGAGTTTCGTATAATCCACTCCCGGGTTTCGTGGATGTGGGACCCGGTGGAAAGATCCATCACTGTATCAGATCCAAGAAGCACAGAATCCAGCATTTTTTCTACTTCATCTGCAATATCTGACACGATGGCGCTGTTTCCAATGTTAGCGTTAATTTTTACCAGGAAATTGCGGCCGATGATCATGGGTTCAGCTTCCGGATGGTTGATGGATGCGGGAATAATTGCCCGGCCTGCGGCCACTTCGCTGCGAACGAATTCAGGAGTAATGTCCGGATAAGAGGAATTGCCGGGTTGGAAACGTGGTATCTGGCTGCCCGCAAAAGCCCCTGACTTCTCTGCAGCACGCAATAGATTTTCTCGTATAGCGACAAACTCCATTTCAGGCGTTATGATCCCACGTTTTGCATAGTGCATCTGTGTGACTCGCTCTCCTTTTTTTGCTTTGCGTATAGTTGATCCGGGGGGTGAGGCAGACATTCCAGGGCCGTAGCCTTTTTTTTCAGGTGATGTGGCGATCAACGCTTCTGTATCTTTTTCACGGAGAGTTTCAGTATCTCCTCTGCTGTGGATCCAGCTTTCACGAATGCGAGGAACTCCACGGGTGGGATCTCTATGAAAATTTTCTTCTCCCCATGGGCCGGAAGTATCATACACAAGAATACGTTCGCCCGGTGACTCGTTCTCAATGGGCAATGCGCGAAAAGGGACACGCAGGTCGGGATGCAATGTGCCGGAGAGGTATTCTCTCTGTGTCTCATGAAATATTGTGGGGAATTGAAAAAGTCGTATCCCGGTTTCCCGATTTTCCGTTATTGACACTGAATCGCCCCCTTTTCCCGGCTGCCAGATTTTTTTATAACCTGTTTGCAGCAATTAAGTCCATTTCGACAGATTCGAAAATTGGATTATTGACAGGAATATCCAGAATCGGACAATTTATCCATTCGGGAAAGCAAAATTGCTTTTTCTTCCTTTGGAGTGGTTGCCTGCTTTTTTTCCTGCTTTTTGCGCTGGAGTGAAGGAAAGGAATAAGAGATGACACCAGAGGAATGGTCCTATCACATGGGCGACTACTCATAGAATTGCGCAAAAAACATAGATATGGAAGGGTGAACATGAAAAGGGAGAAGATTGCACTGATTGGAGCGGGACACATTGGAGGCACTATGGCTCTCCTTGCTGTGCGCAAAGGGTTGGGCGATGTGGTTCTGTTCGACATTATGGAAGGAGTTCCCCAGGGTAAGGCTCTGGATATTATGGAGTCCACCCCCATTGAAGGATTCAACGCCACTGTCACCGGGACCAACGACTATAAAGATATCGAGGGTGCAAAAATCTGTATTGTGACTGCCGGCATTCCGCGCAAACCAGGGATGAGCCGGGATGATTTGATTGGCGTAAATGTGAAGGTCATTGGCGAAGTTGCAAAAGAAATTAAAACCCATGCTCCGGAAGCTTTCGTTATTGTAGTCACCAATCCACTGGATGCCATGGTATATACGATGAAGCAGGTGACCGGCTTTTCTCCCAATCGTGTAATAGGGATGGCTGGCATTCTGGATTCAGCTCGCTTTAAGACTTTCATAGCAGAAGAAGCCGGAGTATCAGTGCAGGATGTCTCGGCATTTGTTCTGGGTGGCCATGGGGATACAATGGTTCCGCTGGCTCGCTACTCAACTATCGGTGGCATCCCATTGCCTGAATATCCAGGAATGACCGAGGAAAAGATCAAGGCTATGGAGGCGCGCACAAGATCCGGAGGTGCTGAGATCATCAATCTTCTAAAAAGCGGGTCTGCATACTATGCTCCTGCCACATCAGCCATAACTATGGCAGAGGCAATTTTACGTGACCAGAAAAGGGTGATCAGCTGTGCCGCCTACTGCAACGGTGAATATGGACAGAAAGGGATCTACATGGGAGTTCCTGCCATTCTGGGTGGCAATGGCGTGGAGAAGGTAATTGAAATTTCTCTGGCTCCTGATGAGAAGGCTGCTCTGGATAAGTCTGCACACGCGGTTCGAGAGCTTTGCGACGTGGTGGATAAGTCCGGCCATCTGTAATCTTCGAGTGTTCGATATAAGCCAGCAGGGTTTGCGGGAGCCAATTGGCCAGTGAACCCTGCCAACCGGTGATCTCCCTCCTGAGCTATCGGCATGAAGTCCGTCTATATGCCAGTTATCAATCCTGTATCAATGAGTTTCGCGCCCCTTTTGTAGTCCGATACCGGGAGCAAGTCACCACAGGCAAGTCTCATGTTTTTTTTGCGCAGGTCGATGATAGTAGAGTGAAAATGCAATTCTCTAAAACCTTGATCACAATATTCGGCCAGACAGGGATATTGGCCTGGGCACTCTTGCTTCCATTTCATCAGGGAATTGCAGGTGAACCCTCTAACGGACATGGCTTTCTGCATGCGCCTGGCGACATAGTCAATCCCGGAACTCCTCTCAACAGTCGGTTTAATGAACTTTTTCCCTGGTTTTCCAGCGATGGGAATACCATCTATTTTAATTCTAAAAGAAATGGTAGCCAATATTATGATATATATTATTCCACAAGAGGTTCCAGTGGAGAGTGGGGTACACCCGTGCCTTTCACCATCATGAATTCTCCGTACAATGACGAAACTCCGTGGATTTCTCCCGATGGGAACACATTTCTCTTTGCCTCGGACCGGGGTGGGAGCGAGGAGTCAGATCCTGATGTATATCATGTTATTCGTGTATCGTACGACATTTATGTTTCACATCGAATCAATGGAAGCTGGAGCCGCCCCAGAAGATTGAAGGGTGCCATCAATACGGAAGATCATGAGCGCTTTCCCTCCTTGAGTCCGGACCAGAGAACTCTCTATTATACATCCTGGCCTTTTGGAAATACGAAAGGTATGAGAATCATGGAGGCAAAGATAAACGCCAGTGATGAAGTTTCCAATGCTCATGCTATGGGAGGGGGAGTAAATTCCGGGAAAGGGGAAGCCCAGCTTGTGGTGGATACCGTACATGGTGGATATCGTTTTATGTCCCGGCGCTCCGGAAACTGGGACTTCTATTTCCTTCCCTTCTCAACTCCTGTTTCTGATCAACCAACTCCAATCCCTTACAATTTTCCGGTGAATACTCCTGAAGATGAGCTGGGCATGAGCTCTCTTGCCGACGGAAGTCTTGTGTTCGCCTCCAACCGAGAAGGAGGAGAGGGCGGATTCGATCTTTATCTTTTTCAGCAAGATGCTCTACTGAAATTTCACGTAAAAGACGAGACCACAGGTCGTGATCTTTCGGTTCGAGCAAAAATCATAGTGCAGGACCTTGAGACGAATGCACGTATTCAGAAAAATCGACATATTGAGACTTACTCAGCCGATCCTTCGTCCATAGAAAAGTTGGCCGATGTCAATGGTCGTTTTTCTGTATCGGCCAGACCGGCTGTGGAGTCTGTGCAGGTTCTGATTGATGAAAAAGGTTATCTTCCCTACGGAGAGATACTTGATGTCGATGAAATTAAGCATCTAAACGAGAAACAGATCCTTCTGCGGCCTGTGCAGAAAGGAGCAAAATTCGTTACCCGCGCCATCCATTTTGATTACAACTCTGCCAGCATTCGTGGAGAATCCGTAGCATTCCTGGATACGTTGCTTACTTTTCTGAAGAACAACGATTCCATTCATCTTCGTATTACCGGGCATACAGATCTACATGGTGGACATGAATACAACGAAAAGCTGAGCCTGGCAAGAGCAGGAGCGGTGGGAGCCTATCTAATACGTCATGGCATTGCCAGAAAACGACTTCTCCTGGAAGGCAAAGGGATGCGAGAACCATTGAATAATCGAATGGACCCTGATGCTGACAGGGAGAATCGCCGTACTGAGTTTGAGATTCTCAATCAATGAAGCAAAAAGCCTTCTTTATTCTCCTTTGAAGCGTGCAGAAAACCTCATACGTTCCTTGAAAAAGATTTCACAACCCGGATAGGCAAGGAAAAATCGTGCGGGTGCTCTCCTGTGTATTCAAAATATTCCTTTCGATATTGAATGCATCGCTTCGCAGATCCCTTCGTCTATCCCGTCGTGAGTTGATTGTCCCATTCATTTTTCTTTTTATTATCGCAGGTCCGCTCTGGAGCAATGTTTACGGTGAGCCGGCCACCATGGATTTTCGGGATCAGAAAAACGACTCCATTTTTGAGCTGGAGGGTGTCTGGGATTTTTACCCTCATCGTCTGATATCTCCTGAGGATTTTCTGGATCCACGAAAACTTTCCCCGCCTGCAAAGCTACGCATTCCCTCCACATGGACTGGGAATGCATTTGACAAAGGGGTTATGGATGCCAATGGTTATGGAACCTATCATCTGCTGGTACGTCTTCCTTCTTATTGCAATCGCTCCTGCGGCATCTCTTTTTACCGTGTGTTGACCGCATATCGACTCTATGCCAATGGTGAGCTGGTAGGTGCTGCGGGGCATGTGGGCTTGAATGAGCAGGAGAGTATTCCGGACACAGGGAAATACATTTTTCCCATCGTTGCCAGGGATGGGAAAGTGGATCTGGTATTACAGGTATCCAATTTCCACCACAGGAAGGGTGGGCTGGAGGGCGCGGTTTCTGTCGGTCCCTGGGAAGAGATCCAGCGGCAGAGTTCGTTCAATCAAGCCCTGAACCTCATCAGCTTTGGTGCGCTGGCAATTGTCGGGATTTACTTTTTATCCATTTACTACTACCGGAAAATAGAAAAGGGAGCTCTCTATTTTGCAATACTTTGCTTTGTAGTAGGGCTTCGCAGTCTCTGGGTGAACGAAGTGGTTGTTAAGTCTTTCTTTCCGATGATTTCCTGGGAAATGTTCGAGAAAGTTGAGTATTTGATTGTTCATATCTCCATTATTGCGTTTATTGTATATTTCCGTTACATTCTTCCCAATGAGTTTTCGAAATGGTTGGCATCGATATTTATTGCGGGCGCATCCTTGCTTGTATTAATAACCTTAGTCACACGCCCGATTGTTTTTACCAGAATATCTAATTTCCAGAACGCGCTGGCAGCGGTGGCGTCAATCACCGTATACATCGTTATTCGAAAATCTTATTTCAAAAAGAGGGATGAGACAAGCCTTGCCCTTGTTATAGGAGGGACCGTTCTTGTCATTGGTGTGATCGTTGATATCATGCACAACATGTCCATATTTTTTTCCAGATACATTCTTCATTATACCATGGACTTTTTTTTAATCCTTCAAGGATTATTGCTTACAAAGCGCATGAACCTTTCTTTCAATTCTGTAGATCAGCTCTCTTCTCGATTGCTTCACTTGCATCGCATGAAAGATCAGTTCCTGTCTAATACTTCCCATGAACTCAGAACGCCAATTCAGGGTATTGTTGGCCTCGCCCAGGCAATGCGCGAAAAGAGTGTGAGCTCGGAAGAGAGCGATCGAACGCTGGAGTTGATCATTCAGAGCGGCTTGAGACTCAGTCGGTTGGTTGAAGATATTCTCGATATAGAGAAAATGGAAGGCAATGAACTACAGCTAAACCTCTCCACGGTTCACCTCTATACGATAACGCGATCTCTTTATCATTTGAACTGGAACCTGGCCAGACGAAAGAACCTGGAATTGCTCATGAATGTCCCCGAGGATTTTCCGGTCATCTATTGCGATGAAGACCGTTTGACTCAGGTAGTTCAGAATCTGCTGGAAAATGCAATTCGCTACACCGAGAAGGGACTGATCTATATTGACGCAGTTGTTGAAGCGGATAAGGCAATCATAAGTGTAGAAGATACAGGCCCCGGTATTCCGCCTGAATTCAGGGAAAAAATCTTCGAACAGTATGAGAGAATAGAAAAGAGAGGTTCTCACAGGAGTGGGCTGGGGCTCGGGCTCTCCATTACGCGTAGAATTCTACAGTTGATGTCAGGATCCATTCGCGTGGAAGAGGGACGTCATGGCGGAGCTCGTTTCGTAGTAAGTCTTCCTCTGTGGAAAGGTAATTCTCCTCCTGATAGTGTAAAAGAGGAAAAAGAGAAAAGTCTCAATCTGATCCAGGCCGCTGATGAAACTCTTTCTGAACGCATATATCCTTATGAGATGAATAGCCAGGGTGGGGACCACATTCTTGTAGTGGAAGACAACGATACGATTCTGGAAGCTACGGCTTCGCTACTCGTTTCCCATGGATTTCGGGTGACTCTGATACCGGACGGGAATATGGCTTTGCAGTTTCTATCGGAAGGTGGCAGGCCCAACGTCGTGCTACTGGATTTGATGATTCCCGGTATTTCCGGGTTTGAGCTGTGTCAGAAGATACGGGAAAAATTCTCTATGCAGGAGCTGCCTATTATGGTTCTGACGGCAATGGCGCAGAATCGCGATCTTTTGCTGGGCCTCAACAGCGGTGCCAATGATTATTTATTAAAACCTTACATGAACGAAGAGCTGCTGCTACGGTTGGCCAATCTTATAATACTGCAGAGACATCGCGAAGAGTTGAAACGTGGCGAAAAAAAGGCAATTGCCAGAATTCATCAGGAGCGAATGAGCATTTATGCTGATCTGCACGACCATATGGGTGCACAGTTGACAGATCTCTCTCTTATATTGAAACGTATACAGAGTGATTCCTCCCTTGCTGTTCAATTGATACCGGCAATGGAAAATAAGATTCAGGAGAGCATAAAGTCTTTAAGGGATAAGCTTCAAAATATAGAAGATTTTTCCGAGCTGGAAGATGATTTCTGCGGGGGTATCAATTTGATTTTGCTGCGAAGATATGCAGCGGCCGGTAGAACGCTTATGTTTTCCGCTGATGAAAACATTGGCAGAGTAATCGCGCACTCGAGTCGAGATGCCCTTGCGCCTGATCTCTATTCTATTATGGTGGAAATAGCTTCCAATGATCTTAAATATGGATCGGGACAGTCTTCCTGGGATATGAAATTGGAGAAGGA
>JBNLFC010000081.1:0-10905 GCA_050305335.1 Leptospirales bacterium | reverse complement strand
TAATATTTCAAGAGTTCGGTGTAATAGGACTCGGCGTAGGAAAATTCATTCAATTGTCTGTAGCAGTTGGCAATGCCAAGCAGAGCCTCTCTGTATCGAGGATTTGCAAGGAGAGCTTCTCTGTAACTTTCAATGGATCCTCGATAGTCTCCCCTGGAAAAAAGCTCATCTCCTTTCTTCTTCCACTCCAGAGGACTCTGTTTTCCCAGTGGGAACAGCGGATGAACCAGGAAAAAAGAAAGGAGAAGGATAAGACCGGTTTTTCTAAACATTATACTTTTGCCCTCACCGTGGGTCTATTCATCGACGGGTACAAAATACCCACCTTCACTCACACCGGTACTGCCCATATGGTGTACCGATATTTTCACGTTAACGAATCTGTTCTCCATCCCCTCTTCAGGATGACTTCTATATGTGATGATATAACGATGATCTCTTCTCTGTTTCATTTCGGGAAAAAGATTTTTCCATGCGCTCTCATCATATGCAGAAAAATAGTTTCCACCGGTCCTGCTGGCCATACGTTCATAGAATGCACGTATTTCCGCCTTTTCATTTTCGTCGGCTTCATTTTCAAACGATATTACATGAATCGCTACGTCATGGGATCTGGCGAATTGGATCACCCGTTCGCTGGAATACTGAAGAAAACTTCCCCCGGTTTTTTTTCCTGAAACAAGAAGAATGATATTACGGGATCCTTTTAAATCCAGAAGCGAATCGATCCCTTCCACCAGGCCTTTGCCAAGATTTGGGAGTCCTTCCTCATTGCCTTCTTTTATCCTTCTCTGAATGACTCTTCTTTCCTGTCCTCTGTACGATAACGTCACACTTTTTCCGGCGCGGATCACGGATACAGTGTCTACTATACGCAAAGGATCCAGCACCCTCCCCACCATGTCGCCCATGTAGTTGCGCATCTCTTCATCCCATGCGCCGGAGTCTTCCCTTACGAAGACCATATTGATTCGCTTTAAAAAGGGTTTCATATTATCGGTTCGAATCATGCCCACGGACTGACCGTTTTCCGTGATTCTAAACTCAGTGCGCGGTATGTCCTCTTCGGGATTGCCTGCGCGATTGGTAACCCGAACAAAGAGAGCGATTTCTGGATAGCGGGTTGTCTCCACATTTTCCAGTCGCATATCATAATTGCCGGTTCGAAGCCCGCGGGGCATTAAGATATCCACGCGGTTTGCGCGATAGTCAGCCACATAGAGCGTTCCATTTCGGTCCATTCGCGCAGAATAGATGCCTTCAAACCGCAGAAGTTTCCCGCTACGATCATAAATCTTATCAGGTTGTCTCCAGTGGGAAGATGTGAGATCGTAGAAGAGAACTCCGGAAACTTCATCCGCTACGATGAGAGTTTTGCCATGAAAAGAGAGTCCTCTCGGTTTTTTTAAGAGATCTCCCCGGATAGTCTCCAGATAGTTGCCTGACACATCGTAAACTCCGATGGTTCCTTGATCCAGATTGGAGACATAAAGCCTGCTCTGCCCATCAAGAGCTATACCGCTGGGAAAAGAGTCTGCCAGCAGGGAATCACCTTGCCTTTGGCCATTTCGGGCAATCGAAATGCATTGAATAAATTTGTATTCGAAATCGAACTGGCATACTCGACCGTTGCCCGAATCCGCCACAAAGATCCCTGCTTCATTCACCGCAACCGCAGTAGGTCCTCTGAACTCTCCTTCCCCCGAGCCCATTTTTCCAATTACTGCGAGCTGGCGACCAGCTTCATTGAGTACGCGCACCATATCGCCGCTATAATCCGCCAGATAAAATTTCTCTCTGAATTGAGCAAGTCCCACAGGCCCGTTGAATGAGTCATAAATGGGACCGTACCAGGTTCGCTTGATATCCCCATCGGGGGACGCTTGTATAATATTAGAACTGCCATGATTCACGATGTAGAGACCATCTGTGAAGTGTGGGTAGACATCGGCAGGTCCACGGAATCGGGAAGCTTTCAGATTATCACTGTTATAAATTTTATAGAGACTGTATTCCCCGGAGTCTTCCCGGCCTCCCAGGTAGTATCTTAATAACGCGCTTTTCTGGTGAGCCACCGGATTGCCTCCGTCAGCTGATTGATCCTGGAACTCCCACTGTTCTAGAGCCTCATTCCATTCTCCGGAAAAATAGAGAGAATCACCGAGGTAACGACGGGCCAGATCAAAATCGGGAGATATGTTCAGCGATCGGTAGAAGAATTCCCGCGCTACGGTATACTTACGTTGATTGAAGAGAGCTACACCCCGTCGGAACTCTTCGTTGGATTTCGCCTCATTGATGCGAAAACGTGGGATATCGCGACTATAGCTCATCCCCGCAGGAAAAAGGAAGAGCAACGACCAGGTCAGGACTTTGCGTAAGGCCCTTTTGCGACGGGAGCGCAAAGATCTGCCCCCTTCTCCGGCTTCTACCTTTTCTACAGGCTTGACATTCCGCGAATTTCCCGGGGGATAATGAGACATAATAGTATCCCGGGTTTGTTGACTGCCCATGTACACACACTACCTTTCGGAAGCTTTTCGACCCTGCTGTATTACTTTTTCTCCCCGGTTGGCTTTAGAAAACCGGCACGTTTGAGAAGCGCCTCCAGACGACTCTTCCCATAGGTCACGATTCTCTCGATGATCCCAAGGAGGGCCAGTCGGGCTGTGCTGATTACCCCTCTGACGCGCAAAACTGGGGGCAGACCCATGAATCGGTCCACCGGGCCTGCAATGGGCCTGTAGCACCATGCCAAGAATCGATGAAGAGGTCCTGTAACAAAGGCGAGAGGTGCAAAGCCCTCTGTACGGCGTGACATGATGACAAAACCCAGGATGGCTATGATTATGTCCGGAGCCCACGCACCCAGGGCCGGTGAGATTGCGCCACTGTAGGCTTGCGAAATGCCAAATGTTAATAGAATGTAGTACAGAAGATAGACCCCGAGAGCCAGAACAAAGCCCATTCCTTTTCCCGATCTCCGTGCAACCAGACCCAGGGGGAAGGATATGAAGAAAAAAATTACGCTGGCCAGGGGAGTGGCCAGTCGTTTATGAATCTCGGTCTGAAATTTCGGTCTTGTGTTGCCTGCCTCTTTAATAAAGACATTGAACTGCATGAAAAGCTGGACTCGCATCTGATATTCGTCATTGGAGGGCCCCTCCTCTGTCCCATGGGTGGCCGCATTTTTCGCGAGCCATATGGCCAATTGATTGCGCATGAGTTCCATTTCTGCCACAGACGGGAGCGTAAAGATCCCGTCTGCGTTAAGCATAGAGTCCTCTCCCCCCTCTTCTGTTGACGCTTCGTCGTCGCTCACTTTAGCGCTCTGGGCCTCCATGTCGCAAGTGGGCGAAAGGGAGCAAAGGTTAATTTTGTGGCCTCCGTTGTCCAGTTTATCAATAAAATCAAATAGTTCTAGAAATGTGTAGTTGTCCGGTTTGACATTAAGTCGACCAATAGGTTTTGCAGGTGGTGGAATAACGTAATCCATGTACCCATTCAGAAAATCGGTAACCTGAATCTCTCCGTTTTCCTCGTTACGTTCTATCAGGTATCCGTGGGTCAATCGGATTAAGTTGGATTCGGTGCCGTCCTGATTTTTTCTCAGCAGTAATTCACCTTCGTCAGCATCGAGGATTTGAGTCATCACACCATCGCCAATGGGCAGCGTTACATCGTTTACCCTTACCTGACGCGATTTTTTTGGATCCAGAGTATTGTACCACTCCCTGATCTGCACATGTTTGAGAACGTTGTCCACACGATTCTCTGCATAAATATCCTGCCCCTTTTTGCTGACACCATCCATATCCCCGCCGCCCAGAAATCGCCCCGGCTTCACAAGTGTAAGACTATGGTAGGATTTCAACCAGCTCTCGAAATCTTCCCGTGCCATGGAACTGATGGGTCCATAATAAAGATTGATATAAGCGACCAGCGTACCGGACAGGAGACCAAAAAAAACGAACACGGCGTAAATTCTGGGATAACTGATTCCGGCAGAACGCATGGCCGTGATCTCTGACTCGCCGGAGAGCCGTCCCGACGCAAGAATCCCGGCGAAAAGACCGGAAAGGGGAATGGTCATGGGAACTTTTTCCACAAGGAGATAGCCCAGATACTCCAGGATTTTCAATAGCTCAATGTCTTTTCCCAGAAGCTCCCCCACTACCTGCTTGAGAACCAGAGACATAAGGAGCGCTGTGAAAAGAAGGACGGAAACCAGGAAAATCTGGAGAATTTCAAGAAAAACATAGCGATCGAGCACCGAAATTCCGAATCGTCGGCCACGAATGATGGGTACACGAAAAAAGGCGCGCAGTCCCCATCTCTTAATCTGGTGCCGGGTTTCGTATGCCAGATTCACTCGAACCGACCTTCCCATTCTCCGGATTCGGGTTCGAAGATTTGCCACTCCGGTGGAGAGTGGCTCCATGACTTTTGTCAGAACCGAAGAGTTCATAGCATATACAGCTGGAGATCGAATATGATAGCTTTTTGCTCGATCACCGATCCAGACTGCCAGGGGTGCTGGCTGTGTCACTCAAAATGTTGACACTGAAATCGTGACTTCCACCCTGCTGACTCGAGTGCTTTATGAATATTTTGCTGATCCAGACTGCCTTCATAGGCGATGTCATCCTCACAACACCCATGCTTGCAGCATTGAAACAATCCCTGCCCGGTGCAAAACTGACCGTTCTGGTAAAGCCTGAGGCTGGACCCCTGCTCCGTGTACACCCGATGGTGGATGAAATCATCACCATAGATAAACGTGGGAAAGAACGGGGTTTGTCCGGCATGATCAGGTTCATTGCCAGGCTGCAAAAAAAGCACTTTGATGTTCTGCTTTCACCTCACCGCTCCTTTCGCACCGCATTCATTTCCATGCTATCGGGAATTCCAGTGAGAGTGGGGTACGTCGACGCATCTCTGGCACGTCTGGCTTACAACCACAGACTGAACTCCCATAGAGAGGATTGTGAAATCATACGCCTGCTCTGGTTTGTTCGCGACACCCTGGATCGCGTTCTGCCCGGAAATCCCGGAAACCTTGAGCCCCGTAGTTCGACCCATGAAAAGAGGATTCCCTCATCCTCCTTTCATAGTGCCACGGGATTCTCTACGGATATGATTCTGCATGAAACAGAAGAGTCATCGAAAAAAGCCGGGCTTATTGTAAAACCGTTTAAAAACAACCGGCCTGTTCTTGTGGCGGTATCTTCTGTCTGGGCAACCAAACGATGGACACCAGAAGGATTTGCACGCCTCATTGCGCTCATCCATGAGAAGTGGAAAACGCCTGTTCTGCTTGTGGGATCTCCGGCGGACCGAAATCTATCGGACCATGTGATTAATCTTTACAGCAAACTTAACGAAGACTCTTCTGAAAAAATTAAAAAGGCTCTACCACAGCTGGAAAATCTTTGCGGGAAGACCGACCTGATCACTCTTTACTCTCTGATGCGTCGCTCCCGGGCCATTGTATCCAATGATTCAGCGCCGGTCCATGTAGCATGCGCTGCACGAAAACCGGTTGTGGCTATTTTCGGTCCTACGGTTACCACACACGGATATGCTCCCATTACACCGGAAAGCCGGGTTGCCCAAATTCATGGACTCTACTGCAGGCCGTGCGGAACCCATGGAGCGAAAAGATGTCCGGAAAAACATTTTCACTGTATGAAAATGATTACCCCTGATTACGTGTTCGGACTTCTGGAAGAGGTAGATCAGGGCACTAAATAGTGTTCCGGGTCTAAATCCAGTTTTGCATAGCGAATTTCATAGTGCAGGTGGGGTCCTGTAACATAGCCGGTGGCTCCGGAATATCCAATTATCTCACCAATTCGGACAACATCGCCTTTTCGAACATGGTGCGTGGAAAGGTGGGCATAAAGGGTGAAAAGGCCCGATGGGTGCTGAATCATCACCAGGTTGCCATACCCGTTGCGAGAAAACCGCGCCTCCTTGATCGTACCATCTGCCGTAGCGACTACCGGACTTCCGCGTTTTGCCCTTAAATCCACTCCCCTGTGGAATTCGCTCTCACCTTCTCTGTCCAGCACACCCCTGCGAACACCATAGGGGGATGTGATCACAAGTCTTTTGTTGGCCAGAGGGGAAATGTGGGGAATGAATCGCATTTCGGCATCGTAATATCGTACAAAATTGAGCGAATCCACAACGCTATCCATGCAAATGCGGTACCTCAGACGGTCCGACATTGAAACGATAACTGGCGCAGAAGAACTCTTCTGGCTCTCTTGACGGTGTCGGATGGCAGCAAGGGCGAGGGATCGACACTCTCCCTCGTCTTGAAGTCCATCTCGAATGAGGGACCCGATCCGGTCATCGTTTTGCCCCAGAGTGGAGCTCACCTCATCCATGCGCTGCAATTGGTAATCCATGCTCTCCTGTGCACTCCCGACAAGAAGAGAGTCCGGGCCGGATGGAGCATCTGTGGCCTGCATGTTACCATAATCGCTCAACAGCCAGACAATCGAGAGCATGAAAAGAGCAGAAAGGAGCACCGTCCAGTGAAACAGTGTCAGGAGTGGCAGGTTCCAGCGAAGTATCTCCCTGCCCGATTCTAGCCTGATGGAAACTCTACCCCAACCTTTCTTGTTTGCGAATTTCTTCATGGAATTTACAGGGAAAGATTGAGAGGCTGATCGAAGACGACTTCCAGAGATGAAGGAGCGCCTTCAACGAGTTCCGCAGCCATCCCCGGATCACTCCGGGATCAGGGTGAGACGCTGGTCTACAATATTCAGGCTGATCCGTTTATCATTTTTGTACTGGCTGATGTGATAAACACGACCGTCCCTGTGGTAGACAACCAACTTACCGTCCAGCATGCCACCGGAATATTGCGCCATCTTCATTAAATGGCCATCGGGATAGTAGTAGCTCCAGTTGCCTTCCTTTCGATCCTTTTTATAGGATCCTTCCAACGCCTTTTTCCCGGTAGGATAGTAACGTACTGTCTTCCCATCTTGATAACCGCCCAGGAAATTGCCCCTTTCTTCGACTTTCCCGTCAGGAAAATAGCGAACATAGGGTCCATTTTCGTTTCCATAATCATGGGTGATGAAAAATCCAAAATTCCTCACAGGCTTTTTTCGATACTCCATTGTCATATAGAGCACGCCACTATCATCGTTGAACCGCCAGATGCCATCTCGCCAATCCTTTACATACTCACCTTCGCTGACGACCGCGCCACTGAGGGAAAAGCTTTTCCAGACCCCTACCCGATTTCCCTGTTTCTTTTCACCCTTCAATGCAATCTTACCATTCTCAAAATAGACGGACTCTGTTCCTTCGTTAACCTGGTGCACCCAGATCCTCAAAGTCCTTTCAAATCTGCTATCCCCGGGAACGCCGGGAGGGACCGGATAGCGACTCAATCGATCGCATGATACTATAGCAATGAGCAAAAAAACCGCCCCGGGAGCAGAAAAGTAGAGTCGCATAGTGCTAAACCCATCCCGGGTGAGGCGTTCGTCAAGCATCTCTGGCCACGAATTGCACTTGACCACTTTTTTGACATAACTCGATCTTTGCATGTGACTCAATATGAACCAGTAATCGGACTCGAGGTCCACTGTCAGCTCAAGACAAAAACAAAAATCTTTTCCACAGACCCGTACAACTTTGGCTCACCTGCCAATACTCTGGCCGGCCCCATTACCCTTGGCCTTCCGGGTGTTCTCCCTGTGCTAAACGAAGAAGTGCTCCGCATGGCCATTACAGCAGGCCTTGCGCTGGATTGCCAGATTGCAGAAAAGACAAAATTTGATCGCAAGCACTACTTCTATCCTGACCTTCCAAAAGGTTATCAGATCTCCCAGTACGACCAGCCCTATGCCACGGGTGGTTTTGTGAAGTTTCGAAAAAAGGGAGATGATCAAGAGACTGTCATCGGTTTAACCCGCATTCACATGGAAGAAGATGCAGGCAAACTGCTGCACACCGGAAGCGGAGGTGAAGTTCAATCTTACGTAGATTTAAACCGCGCTGGAGTTCCACTGCTGGAGATTGTTAGCGAACCGGACATTCGCTCCTCGGATGATGCTTATGCATATTTACAGACCCTGAGAGGCATTCTCAGGGCCACAGGTATTACGGAAGCTAATATGGAGGAAGGGTCTCTCCGATGTGACGCCAACGTATCGGTGAGGCCCGGGCCCAATGCTCCTTTTGGAACGCGGGTGGAAATCAAGAACCTGAACTCATTTAAAGCAGTCAAGGCTGCCATCGACTACGAAATCGAAAGGCAGATTGCAGTGATTGAGGCAGGGGAAGAGGTGATCCAATCCACAGTGCTCTGGGATGCAGATCGCAGAGTGACAAGGCTTATGCGTACCAAGGAGGATGCGGAAGATTATCGCTATTTTCCCGATCCCGATCTCACCGGTTTTGAAATCGATCGTGCATTCGTTAAGTCGATTCAGGATGCTATGCCAGAATTGCCGGCAGCCAAGCGACATCGATACATCAGCCAGTATTCTCTTCCGGAATATGATGCAGATGTGCTGACACGGGAAAAGGAGGTTGCCGACTACTTTGAGCAGGTGGTCTCCATCTGCAACGATCCTCGAAAATCCTCTAACTGGGTGAAGGATGAGGTCCTGGGAGTAATCAACAAAAACGACATTCCTCTTCAAAAGTTTCCATGCAGTGCGGAACGTCTGGGAAAGATGATCAAACTACTCAATGAGGATAAGATCACATCAAAGATCGCAAAACAGGTATTTGAACACATTTATCAAGAGGATATGGATCCGGAAGCAGTTATTGATAAATACGGTTACCGCCCCATGGAGGTTTCAGACCTGCCCCATGTGATCAAGAAGGTCCTGGAAGCAAACCCTGATCCGGTTGCAAAAATTCTGGCCGGTAATGATCGAGTGAAAGGATTTCTGGTTGGACAGATTATGAAAGAAACCCGTGGGCAGGCACCCCCCGCAGAGGTTAATCGACTGCTGGACCAGATCCTGGAAGAAATGAAAAAAGATTAACGCAGCTAGTTTGCACGGGGCGCAAGCCCCGCTAACCCACATGGCTCATGATCTCATCCACAATGGTTCTGGTATTGATGGGTTTGGCAATGTAACCATCGCAGCCGGCGGCTTTAACATTCTCTTCATATCCTGCCATAGCGTGAGAAGTGAGGGCTATGATACGAATGGAGGCCGTATCCGGATTTGATTTGAGTATGCGGGTAGCTTCCAGACCGTCCATGCCAGGTAGCTGAATATCCATGAGTATTACACCGGGGCGATGTTCATTGGCCAGGCGAATGCCCTCTTCCGCGGTAGTGGATTTGTATATGGCAAAACCGTGAACTTCCAGAAGATCACAGATGAGCTCCATATTCATAGGATTGTCTTCAATTACCAGTATATCAGGACGCTTTGCGTTCATAGCAATCGGATGGTTCCACAGGCCTTGTTGTCAGAATATTCGCTGGTGAATATTTTTAAAATCTCCCCATCAGCACAACTATTTTTACAGGTCTTTTTGTCATGAAGTCCGCTTTGCCCCATGCGTTATTCCCCTGAACAGCACCAGGTAAATATCCACTCGCTGAGAGCTTTCTATCTTCCCATTGCCTCCGTATCTTTACAGAAAGTTTATAACTGATAGACCCTGGTCTCTGCGCGAGACACTGCAAACTGACGTGGCCGCCTTATCACTGAGTTCCCCCGGGAACTTGCTGGTTGCGTGCAACGGCATTGCTGACCACATTCAGGAAGGTTTCGATATTCATCTCCGATTTTAAAATCACCCTCTCTGTTTCCTTCTCAAGAAAACTGCGCTCATCTTCGGTAAGCGACATCGCTGTCAGGACCACAATGGGGATATGGGCATTTTCCGGCTCGTTCTTTAAATGTTTGATCACATCAAATCCGCTTACTTCGGGCATCATCAGATCCAGTACCAGCAAATCAGGCCTATTTTTAGAGATCTCTGCATATGCTTCCAGGCCGCTTCTGGCAGTCCGCGTGTGAATTCGTAAGTTACCTTTGAAGCGACCGAGAATATCGCTGACCAATTCCAGATTCTCCTCCATATCATCCACAACCAGAACAGAAATCTCCTCCCGATCCAGGTAGTAGTGGGCCAGAATGCTGGAGATCAATCGTTTGAAGCTATTGCGGTCTATGGGCTTGGTGACAAAATCTACGGCACCCAGACTCAACGCCAGGGAGCGGTTATCGGTCATAGTGACGATGACAATGGGGATGGATTCGGTAGTCGGGTCCTGTTTGAGAGTCTGAATGACCTCCCAACCATCCATGCCGGGTAGCATAATATCCAGCGTAATGCAATCGGGCTTGAGTTTGCGAGCCTTCTCCACACCTTCGGAGCCCGAGTAGGCATGAGCGGTTTTGTAACCCTGCTCACTGAGAGTGAGGGCCATCAACTCCATGGAACCGGGATCGTCTTCTATGATCAGAATCAGAGGCGCCCGGCTAATTGCGGAATCTGCACCCTCATGGTGCAGTGAGCTGGCTCCCTCGGTCAGGGTCTGTGTGGTCGCCTGTTCCTTTACCGGTGGAATTCCCGCATCCGTTTCGGTCCTGGATGCCTCGCCACCACTTCGGCTCTGTAGAGATGGGTTCAGTTTCATCTCGAACCAGAAGGTTGTGCCTTTCCCCTCTGCACTCTCCACCTGGATATCGCTTCCCATCATCTGTAAAAAGCGCTTCACCAGCGGCAGACCAAGACCTGTTCCTTCAAACTCTCGTGAGTAGCTGTTGTCCACCTGTTCAAACTCGTTGAAGATTCTGGGTAGATCGTCGCTGGTAATTCCAATGCCAGTATCCACAACAGTTACCCGGACTGATTCGCCTGAGGACTGCGTGCTCACAGTAACGCTTCCCTCCT
>JBNLFC010000080.1:0-10907 GCA_050305335.1 Leptospirales bacterium | reverse complement strand
CTTTTTATCGCCTATTACAGAGATACATTGATTGATACCACGGCTGTCATCGGGACGGTCATCATGATGAGCATCGCTATTCCAGCATATTTGATTGGAGCTAACTTTCTTTTTGGACGATTGTGGAAACTGGTACCCATTTACAACCATCCCCTTCTACCCATTTTGATTGCCGTAATGGCCGGAATCGGAGGGCAGATTCGCTTTTACCGAACGGTTTTTTTGGAGCAGATGGAGCAAGATTTTGTTCGCACAGCACGCGCAAAAGGCCAGAGTGAACCGATGATCCTGATCCGCCATGTGCTTCCCAACTCTCTGATTCCAATCCTTACGTCCGTAGTCATGGCGCTGCCTTTTCTAATTACAGGTTCGCTACTTCTTGAGCAGTTTTTCGGAATTCCTGGAATGGGTGATATGATGTATACGGCAGTCGTGAGTCAGGATTTTCGTGTGATTCAGGTCATGGTCTATCTCGGGGCATTGCTCTATATGCTGGGTGCACTTTTAACAGATATTTCCTACTCCCTTGCTGATCCGCGGGTGGTGCTTCAATGAATCTGCTGGTGCTGGATGCATTCTGGATTCTCGGTGGTTTTTTGCTGGTTTATGCCGGCTATCGTGGATTCAAAACACCTACGGGCTTTGCCATTCGCGCACGTATGCGGAAAAGAATTCTTGTCAGGCTTGCATTTTATGTGATTCTCACCTATTTTTTTGCCGGATTCCTTGTGCAGATTCGTATTCCAGATACATCACACACCCACCCTCCGGATCTGGTGAGCTATCTCTTTTCGCAAGTCCCTCAGGAGCGTAGCTACAGCGCCCCCTTTGCAGATAAGGTCACTGGCGTGCCTGATGCAGATTCCGATAAAGCTGCCAATCTGGTAAAAGGCATTCATCTGCTGGGCACAGATATCAACGGTAATGATGTGTTATTGATGCTGATTCAGGGAGCAGGCACTGCGTTGATTCTCGGTTTTGGCACAGGAATAGTAAGTTTTCCTATAGGGATTGCTCTGGGCATTCTGGCTGGATACTTTGGTGGATGGGTGGATGATTTGATCCAGTGGCTATATACGACTATTGCCAGCATTCCCTGGCTCTTGTTCGTAATAGCATTTCTGATGGTGTTTGGCCGCGGGCTTTTCTGGATAGTAGTGGCTATTGGAATCACCTCCTGGGTTGAGCTGGCCAGGCTGATTCGCGGCGAAACCATGAAGCTCAAAAATCTTGATTATATTACAGCAGCAAGAGCGACGGGGATTTCGACCTTGCGTATACTGTATCGACATCTACTTCCCAATATTCTTTATCTTGTGATTATTACTTTCACACTTTCCACATCCAGCGCCGTACTGGCAGAGTCGGTGTTAACCTTTATCGGGATTGGCGTGGAACCGGGAACCAGCTCATGGGGAGTCATGTTGGTGGAGGCCCAGCGGGAATTGACCATGAGGCCTTCGGTCTGGTGGATTTTTGCTTCCGGTTCTTTTCTGGGGATTATGCCGTTGGTTCTTTCCCTCAATATCTTTGGAGATGCCCTTCGCGATGTGATGGACCCAAGACTCAGAGGGGAAGGATAGCAGGTATGGATACGCCGTTGCTACAGGTGAAAGACCTTTCTGTTCATTTTCCGGTGGAGAACGGAGTGGCCCGGGCCGTAGATGGCGTGAGCTTTCAGATTGCGCGCGGAGAAACTCATGTGCTTGTGGGGGAATCCGGCTGCGGTAAGTCGGTAACCGCCCTCACTGTGGCCGGACTGCTGCCCCGGGGATCAAGAAAGATCGTCAGGGGAGAGGTGTGGTTGAACAACATAAACCTCACAACTATTTCACGTCGCGAATACCGGATGCTACGGGGCGGGCGCATCTCCATGATATTCCAGGAGCCTATGACTTCTCTCAACCCTGTAATGAAGATCGGCGTGCAAATTGAAGAAGTGATTTCACTTCATCTAGAACGTGCCCTGCCGGAAAGGTCTTCGCGAAATAAGGCAGGTATACGACGTCGTGCCCTGGAGCTGATGGAAGAGACAGGCCTTGCAAATGTAGAAAAACTCTATTCTGATTATCCTCACCAGCTTTCAGGTGGTATGCGACAGAGGATTATGATCGCCATAGCACTTGCCTCGAAACCGGATCTGATCATAGCAGACGAGCCGACCACCGCGCTGGATGTTACGGTACAGGCTCAGATCTTAAAGTTAATGGAAGATCTTCGCAAGAATACCGGAAGTTCTATCCTCCTCATCACCCACGATCTTGGAGTAGCCGCTTCTATGGGCCATAGCATGTCTGTGATGTATGCAGGGCAGGTGGTAGAGGAGGGTCGGGTGAAGGATGTATTTAGAAACCCGTGCCATCCATATACCCGGGCTCTTTTTAATGCGTTGCCCTCCCGGATCAGTGAGCAGAGAGGAAAGCTGAACGCCATTCAAGGAAGTGTTCCTCCCGCGACTTCGTATGATTCCATCGAGAGCCCCTGCCGATTTTTTGATCGTTGCCCCTATCAGGACGAGCGCTGTTTTCAAAAACCTGTAGAGCCAGGTCATCGATCCAGATGTGGAAGAGATCCTGCATTTTGAGGACTACCCGCCCGGTCGCTAAAAGCTTTCCGCTCCGGTTCCCAATTTTACTCCTCTTTTAACTTGCGGATTTGCTGTTCCATTTCTTTTACTTTTTCTTCATTGCCCTGGATGTGGTAGAGTGCCTTTAGCTGAAGGAGGATTGTTATTTTTTCGGTCACACCGGTTGCTTTTGAGAGTCGATCAAGCAATTGATTTTCATTCAACGATGGCGCAGGTGCGTTTTTCAGAGAATCGGCCATGGAAGCATCTTTTTGTTTTTCTCTGGCAATGGCTCTGCTTTGCCCTTCAGCTCGACTCTTTTGAGGCGATGCAGGTTGGGGAGCCGTAGCGTTTCCGGCTTCCCGGGGCTGCTCGACCTGCCCTGCTCCTCCCTTGAAAGTTTCCGATTGGAGTTTCTCGCTCTCTTGAGATTCATCCTGCGATAGGTGCTCTATCTCTGCATCAGGGGCGATAGCTTCCTCCATGCTTTTTGCTTCGGGCAAAGAAGAAGGTTCGGCAAGGGATCGACTTATTTTCTTTTCCTGTTCGGACTGTCCGCTTGCATTCTCGTGTGATTCCATTTCTGGAAGAGGCTTTTCGTCCCGGGAGAGTTCTTTTTCTCTTCCCGGTGAGGTAACCTCTGCTGGTTGAGTGACTTTCTTCGGAAAAGCTTCGTTCCAGCGTTTTGACTCCTCCTGGTTGCGAAAAAGGAAGACAGGAAGACCTACAGTGATTGTGAAAACGGCGGCAAGACCCGGCGCCCAGAATGTTGATTTTTTGTGAAAGTTTCTCTGGAAAAAACCTGACTGCGGCGCGGGAACGCTTTCTATGGGCAGGCTTTTTTTTGTTTCCCCTGACGTTTCAATGTGTTCTTTTCCTGACAATCGATCTTGAAGTTTCTTTCGAAAAACCTCCTCCTCCATGGATGGGGCATGATCAGCCAGCTTATGATATCTCCCGGCCGTGCGCTTCAGGGCAAGGTGCAGGGGATCTCTTTCCAGAGCCTCGGAATCCGATCTATTTTTATTCTGATCAGCCAAAAAAATCTTCTCCTGTGCCCCTTGTATTTAGAATTCGCCTGAGCAACTCTCTGGCTTTATTCAACCTGCTTTTTACAGTTCCCTGTTTAATTTGCAGGTATTCGGCAATCTCCTCATAGCTCAAGCCATCGAAATAGTGCAAAATGACAATCTCTCGAAATGCCTGCTCCAGCTCCTGGAGGGCACTCATTAGAGTAGTAAACTCTTCATTCTGTTCGAAATATTCTGCAATTCCGGAAACCTGGTCGGCTGGATCAATGTGTGAGCCCTCCAGGGATGGGAGCTGACGACGACTCTCTTTGCGATAATGGTTGTGAGCTTGATTCACAACAATCCGGTAAAGCCATGTAAAAAGGGAACTCTCTCCCCGGAATCGGTTCAATGCGCCATAGGCTTGCAGCAGAGCGTCCTGCAATACATCTTCTCCGTCCTCTACGTTCCCGGTCAGAGATACGGCTTTGCGAAGCAGGCGCTGTCGATGGGGTAAAACCAGTTCAACAAAGGCGGTATTATCACCAGATTTCGCCCTTTCAATGAGTCTTCGTTCTTCCCTGAATGAAATGGTGAACCTCTTTCCGGAGCATTTATGAAATGCGGCGTCCGGGTCAGCGAGGCTACCTGAAGGCTAGAGTTCGCTGCCCTCTTTCAATATCGGTGTTTTTTTATTATCTCCAGAGAAATCCTGGGTGGCTTTCACCATGGGAAAGTTGTGGAATTTTTTTTCGTTGTAAAAGCTAATGCCGCACCCCAGATATTCAAACTCCTTGCGCAGTATGTTCTCTTTATGGTGTGGACTATCCATCCAGGTATCCAGCAGAGCTTCGGCTAATGTGATATAGGTCCACCTTTCCAGAGGCTTTCTGGAGTTGTTATCCAGGAAAGGATCGCCCTGTTTGCGCGGAGGAATGAGAGAATGACCCCTGGAGAGAGCCAGCCCATATCCTGTGGTAATATTCTCGCCGAGATAATT
Source organism: Leptospirales bacterium (assembly GCA_050305335.1). GTDB lineage: Bacteria > Spirochaetota > Leptospiria > Leptospirales > Leptonemataceae > JBNLFC01. The sequence goes on along the minus strand of JBNLFC010000080.1, from coordinate 6,331 downwards.
GCCCGCAAGACCCGCCAGCTGAATTCGGGATTTTACAGTTTTTCGTGCAGGATCAACCGGGTTTGCATGACTGAAAAAGCTGTATTTCACCATGTCATCCGAATGCATCTGTGCTGCCTTCTCCAGCTCCGGGGAATACTGAAAAGGTTGTCTGTGAAAGGCAATTCGTCTGCGATTGGTTTCGTAAAAAAGTGCAGCGTTTAACAGCGGTATGTCGGGATGCTCTTCATCCACCTCCTGGAGAGCGGGCGGGAATTTTAAAAAGCCGCTTACATCATATGTTTCATAGTATTCTGGCAGCCAGTTGGAGGAACTTGCAGGTGAATCGGGCTCTGCGAAAGAGGTCTGAAAAGCAAGGGACAATGGAAGGAGGAATATCAACCATTTTGGGGAGAATTGCATATTCTGTCCGAGGGCTGAAGATTCTTTGAGCAGTTCAATGGAGACGGCGGGAGTTGAACCCGCGTCCTACGGTGCGCAGCAAAGGCCACTACATGCTTATCCGATGATCATGAGACAATGACGAATGCATCGGCACATCTGCCATTGCCCTTCCAGCTGTAAAAGTTTGCCGCGCTGCAGTTGGAACCCATGCGACTCATCCACCGGTGTATGACACCTCACCACCACCCCGTTGGCCCGGTGATGGGAGGCGCTGGTTGTCAATTAAGCAGCCAGAGCCATTTCGTTGTTGGCAATTAATTGGTTGAAGTTTTTAAGAGATCCTCAACTCTGCATGCAACATTCACTACGAATCACAGCAGTCGAAACCAATTCGTCCCCTGATTCCTGTATTTAAGCATATACCTGAAATCGGTAGCAGTCAATCCTTTTTCGGGACTGGTGGAGAACACGACCTGACCCTGATCCCATGCTACCCCTGACGTGTCATGGTCATACCCGAGTCGATGCTCTGTCCCTCCATGTCCAGGGCATCGACCGCTTCGAAATCCATGCTTCGCTGTCGGGTGTGCCATGCACGTCCTGTTTGAATGTTGCCTGGTGAGTCTCCACCGGTCAGTTTCAAGGCCACGATGTGATCCTTCAGGTTAAAATCCACTGCCCTCGGCTTAAACTCCATCCTCCCTATCACTTTCATCCTGTACAGTACCCCGACTTACAATAGCCTTCCGTATTTGCTATTGCAATAATTCTACCAGGAAGAAGAGGATGGTGCCCAGTACCAGGTTCACGAAGCCCAATGTGCGGACCCTTTTTAAATGAAGAGCAGCTTCCGATGAAACCCCACGGCTTCGCGCATCCATCAGGGCTCGAAAAGGAACAAAATAGACGTAAAAAAAGATCAAAGACATGGCGGATCCTATGAAAAGCATCACATAAATATGCAAAAACCCGTTGAGAGGCAGCGAAGAAAAACCATCGTATACGCCATAGATAATAGTAAATCCTGTAATCAGGATTGCAATTACGGCTCCCCATACCCATCGAAAAAAAAGTGCAAAGCTTTCCGAGAGTATTGCAAGTCGCTCCTGCGCTTCACGTTTATTCATGATGCGACGTATAACATTGTGCATTAAGAAAATGCCACCCACCCAGATGACCGCGGCCATGAGATGCACTGAGAGAAGAATAGATTTGAAGGTAATGTGAAAAGTGAATTCAGAAAACATGCTGAGCCAATATAATAAACGGGTGTATTAGCATCAATCCAACTATTCGTCTGCTCCCGCCCCATCTATGGGAAATATCAATTCCGCCACTACAACGCGATCTTCCTGGATCTCACTGCCGGGGTCGTCGGCTTCATAGAGATAGATTTTCCCGCCCAGCTGATTGACGGCAGCCTGCACCACGGTCAATCCGGTTCCCATTCCGAACATTTCTCCCTGGAAACGGTCGTCGTGAATATTATTCAGTTTCCGGAAGGGCTCGAAGACCCTGCTTTCCATTTCATGGGGTATGCCGGAGATTCCGAGAGTGTATTTTAAAATTTTATTGATCATCAAGAGAGAAATAGAGTCTCCCGTTCTTTGATAAACCAGTCGTACAGTGCTCTGATCCGGGGAAAATTTAAAAGCGTTGGTGAAGAGTTCTTTTAGCACCATCTTCATAACATCATAGTTGCAGAGAATTGGTTGGAATACTATATTACTTTCTATTTCAATAGAATGATTCTTTATGGACTGAAGACCGCCAATCTCCTCGACTACTTCATGGACCGCTTTCTGCAACTGTTCCGGATGCACCAGGCTCACAGGATACTGGTTGTTCAGTCCCCGGGAAACCGCATCCAGTTCATCCAGCCAGCGCCTTACAATGGATGCCGATTCGACAATGGAAGTGACAATTTCATTAGAAACAGAGTATCGCCCATCATCCATCAGTTGGCGATCTATCTGGAGCATTTCAATCATTGTAACAAGAGACCCCAGTCCACTCCCCTGTGTGGCCGTATGTTTGATGCTATCCACGATGGAACTGGAATATTGAATTCGATCTGCTATGATGCTGCTCTGAGTCCAGATCAGCCACTCCAGTTGCTGTCGGATTCTCTCTTTAGTCTCTACAATAAATGACTTTAAAGACTTTTTTTCGCGATGGAAGGCGATAGCTCTTTTTAAGTGGCCTATGATTTCAAAGCCGGTGGAAGGCTTTTCAATAAATTCGAAAATATGCTCCAGACGTCGAGTATTACCATTACGCCTCTCTCGCTGCTCCGTGAATATTATTATGGTCATGTCATAGCTCAATTTCCGCAGGGATTTGAGAATTGACGACGCATCCATATCGGGGAAGAAAATTTCGGTAAAGGCTACCTGGGGCGATTCGCGAACAATGATTTCCATAGCTTCACCGGGTGAAGCGGCAGCGAATGTCTGGTATCCGTTGCTCTGAAGAAGGGTGCTCAATCTATAGCGCTCTTCCTCTGCCGGGTCAAGGATCAGGATTTTTACACGATTTTCCATCTTAGAAGTAAGCGACATATCTACGGCTCTGGATTCCATAACAGGTGTCAAACTCATGCACGGCCTCCGCCACAGAATCTCAATCTGTAACTTTATCGGCATTGATAAGACGGAACAATCAGATCTATAAAAACTATTTTTGTGAACGAAGTGACCGGGAATGCTCCGTCTGTCAGGGAAAAAAATGCTTCTACTCCATTGAGCAGGGAAAAAGAGCCAACAGATGTCTACCTGCCTGAGAAACCATATAAAGCATACACAGTTCTGAGATGGTTTCTTAGAACTTTTCATGGGAGTGAAAACTTCTGGTAATTACGCATCAAGTTCACTTCTGTGGAATATGCGACTTTTTTGGTCACAAAACCCAGAACAACTTTCGGGTTGTTCACAGTTGTAATAACATGGAACAGAACAGCGAAGAAAGATTTATCACACTTTCTCAGGCGGCCGAGTATTTGAAGGTTTCAGAATCTACCATCGCACGGTGGATTCGTCAGGGTGTCATACCAGTATATAAAATTGATTTTCAACACTACTTCAAACGGGACGAGTTTCTTGCATGGGCTAGATATAAGCAAATTACGCCGGAAGATAGCGATCAAATCATGTCCGAGCCAGCAGTCACGGAACCGGAAGAACTGGATTTGATCAAAGCGATTTCTCTGGGTGGGATCCACTATCGAATTGCTGGTAACAACATGGAGCAGGTCTTTGAAAACATTATTGCCGTAGCACTTGCTCCTCAATCCCAGGAGTATCCCAGGTTTCATGAGCGACAGGATCGACTGCTCACATCTCTTCTGGAAAGGGAGCGACTGGCATCTACGGGTGTTGGTTCCGGGATTGCATTTCCACATCCACGAAAGCCTATGGATTGGGGTCTCCCCCACCCATTGGTGGCAGTGATCTTTCTTGAGGATGAGATTGATTTCAATTCAGTGGATGGAGAGCCCGTGAAGCTACTGTTTCTTGTTCTGTGCTCTTCAGTGAAGGGGCATTTGAAAATGCTATCGTTAATTAGCTCCGTAATTCAAAAAGGTGATATGAAATCGTTTTTGCTGCGAAGTCCCGCTCCTCATCCGGAAGAAATTGTAAGTAAAATTGAGCGATTGCAGAAGGAGGCCTGAGGTTTGAAATTCTGGCATCCTATAAATCCTTTCACCTGGACCAGGGGAGAATTACAGTATCACCAGATGACCGGGAAAGAGGCGGCTCTGCTCTCCTTCCTTGCAATTTTTGTAGGCATCCTTTCAGCACTTTTATCGGTCACTTTGAACATTACCGTGCACTCCACTATCGATTATCTTTCTCGACTGCACTCAACAGTCTGGATGATCCTTCTGCCGGCGGCCGGTGCGGCCCTCTCTGCAATGTATCTGCGTTATCTATTGCGTGATGACTCCGGTCATGGCATTCCCGATCTTATCCGCTCTGCAACTCAAGGGGGCGGTATCATTCGCAGGGATATGATCTATTCAAGATTGATTTCTAGCTTCCTGACGGTTGCCAGCGGAGGTTCGGCCGGACTGGAAGGACCCGTGGCAACCAGCGGTGGCGCTATCGGAAGTGCCATCGGTGCAATTTTTGGCCTTAATGAACGACGGCGAAAGTTGATGCTGGCTTACGGCACGGCGGGAGCCATTGCTGCTGTTTTCAACGCTCCTTTGACGGGAACTGTTTTTGCCCTTGAGGTGATACTCGGAGAGTGGAGCACTATGGCAATCTTGCCCTCTGTGATATCTGCCGTTACTGCAACCCAGGTAAGCCGTTTACTGATGGGCAATCAGATCGTTTTTTTGAGTGAAATCAAAGGATTTCAAACACTGGACCTTCTTGGATGTGTTGTACTGGGCATCGGGACGGGTCTGGTTTCTGTAAGCTTTTCGAGACTTTTAAACTTCTCTGAGCATCATGTGGAAAGGCTGAAAATTCCCATCTGGATTAAGGCCGCAGCAGGTGGGCTTCTCGTGGGCATCGGTGGATATTTTGTTCCCGCTATTCTCCATGATGGTTATGATACTGTTCAATCCATGCTGCATTCAACCACAGATATGGATCTGAAGATGCTCTTTGTCTTTGTGATATTGAAGTTAATAGCAGTTGTGTTTACCCTTTCCAGCGGCGGCTCCGGAGGAGTATTCGCGCCCAGCCTTGTGATGGGAAGCGCAATGGGCTATGGCTATGGCAAGTTAATCCAGCGTATTTTTCCCATGCTTTCTTTTTTGCCTTCCGCAGCATACGGATTGGTGGGCATGGCGGGAATGGTGGCCGGAGTTATGCATGCTCCCCTTACCGGTATGTTTCTTGTGCTGGAAATAACAGGAGGCTATCGTATGGTGCTTCCGCTAATGATTACTTCCGTGACTTCCATGATCATCAGCCATTATTTTGAGGCTGGCTCCGTTTATACTAGAGGTATCATTGAGAGCGGTCAGCTTGTGCGCAAAGGTTCCGATAGTCACCTGCTGGAAGGAATGCGCATTGAAGAGTTGCTGGATGCTGAATCTGTGGTGATTCAAGATGATATGTTGTTGAGAGATTTCGTCAATGTATTCAAAAAGGCCCGGCGAAATATCTTTCCTGTTGTGGAACACAAGACGGGTCGGTGGCTGGGTGTGGTCAACCTGGACGACATTCGCCCCTATCTTTTTGAGTCCTCGCTTTATAGTCTCATGACCATGGGTGAAGTGATGCAGGAGAATCTTCCCATAATCGATGCCGAGGACAGCGCTTTGAGTGCCATTCAAAAGTTCGAATCCAGCGGTGCCTGGTCGCTGCCTGTAATAAGCGAGGGCAAGTTTCTAGGTATGATTTCGAAGTCGACCATCTTTGATAAATACAGACGAGAGTTGATTGTTCATTCCGACTGACCGGGCATTGTGGGAATTTTTTTTATCTATCTTTGCTCAATTTTGAATCGGGCTACGATAGATGTCAGGTTGTCCGATAAATTTTCCAGATCTCCGGCCAGTTTGGAAACAGTCTCGGATCCTAGAGTACCTTCTGTGGAAGCTTGAGAAACAAGCTCGATGTTTTTTGCAATTTCACCGGATGCACCTGATGTCTGGGCAATGTTATTGGAGATTTCTCTGGCGGTGATAGACTGCTCCTCTACAGCGCTGGCAATGGATCCGTATATCGTATTGAGCTTTGCGATAATCGACGATATATTCTGCATTGCTTCTACAACTTGCCCGGTGCTGGATTGAATGTTGCCGACTCTCTCCTGAATGTCCCCGGAAGATTTTCCGGTTTGATGGGCAAGCTCCTTCACTTCTGCTGCCACCACGGCAAATCCTTTCCCCGCATCTCCGGCCCCTGCAGCTTCAATAGAGGCATTCAATGCCAGGAGATTGGTCTGGCTGGCAATGTGCACAATGGAATCGATCACCATTCCGATTTCA